>NZ_JBMIRS010000094.1:0-127980 GCF_049198005.1 Paracidovorax sp. MALMAid1276
CCACTCATACCGATTGCACTCCAATGCGATCTTCAAAAAGGCATTGAACAGGCTCTCAGGCGCCCATCACCACCGGACCGCCCTTGGCAATGCCGCGCTGGTAGGCCGGGCGTGCCTGCATGCGCTGCTGGTAGGCCTGCAGGCGGGGGCAGTCGCGGGCATGGCTGGCGCGCGACAGCGCCGCCTCCACCGCAAAGCTCATCTGGAAGTCGGCCATGCTCAGGTGGTCCCCCGCAAACCAGCGGTGCGTGGCCAGGTGCTGCTCCATGAAGTCGAGCGCGGTGTTCACGTTGGGGTCGATGAGCTTGCCTTGCACCTTGCCGCACAGCGCCTTGGCGATGGGCTTGACGAAGAAGGGCATGGGCTGCGTGGGAATGGTCATGAACACCAGCTTCATCACCAGCCAGTTCATCAGCGAACCCTCGGCATAGTGCATCCAGAAGCGGCACTGGCGGTGTGCGGGCGTGCCGCGTTCGGGCTGCAGGTGGGCCAGCTCGCCGCCGGCCTGTGCGCCATAGGTCTCCACCAGGTATTCGATGATCGCGGCCGACTCGGCGATCACTTCGTCCCCGTCCGTGATCACCGGCGACTTGCCCAGCGGGTGGATCTTCTTGAGCTCGGGCGGTGCCAGCCGCGTGGCCTTGTCGCGCGGGTAGACCTTGAGTTCGTAGGGCACGCCCAGTTCTTCAAGCAGCCAGAGGACGCGCTGCGAGCGCGAGGTTTCGAGGTGGTGGACGGTGAGCATGGGCGGATGGTAAGCCAGCTGGGCTGGCTGCGATGCCGGGCGAGGGGGCCACGCCCCGATGCCGCCCTGCTAACGCCCGTCGCCGGGACGCACAAAAAACAAAAGCCCTCGCAGGGAGGGCTTTGGGTGCGTTCGGCGCCATGCGTGGCGGCCGCGGGGCTCCGGGTGCTGAAAGGCTTCAGCCGCCCTTCTTCGAACGCTTGCCGGGGTTCTTCTTGCTGCGGGTTGCCACGCCGCGCTCGCGGCTCACGCGCTGGCCACGGCCGGGGGTGTGCAGCGACACGCCGGGCAGGGGAGTGGGAGGAGGAGTGCGCTTGCGGTCTGCTTCGGTGACGATCTTGTTGCCCATGGTGAATCTCTGAGAAGAAAAGTGGAAAAGGAGCGATTTTAGGTCACACCCGATGGTGCTCGTCTTCCGGCCCGGGCCGGGCCCGGTTTGGCCGCTGGCGCAAGGGCCAGCGGCGCCTGCGGTGGCGGCGGCGTGCCGTCATCGGTCGACAGGGCTTCGCTGACATGGCTGGGCAGCACGAAGCCCTGCGTGGGGTCCTCGATGGCGGTGGTGCGGATGACCGGGGGCTGTGACTGCACGGCACCGAAGATTGTGGCAAACGCCACGTCTGCCGCGTCGCGCCCGGTGCCGAACCGCATCATCCCCATCGGAATGGCCGTGCCGGAGGGGTCGAACAGATACCAGCGGCCGCCCAGGTAGACCTCCACATAGGCGTGAAAGTCCGGCGGCCCCAGGGCGGGGTCGGCGCCATAGTCGGTGCCCGTGGCAAACCGGGCGGGCAGGTTGCTGGCACGGCACAGCGCGATCATGAGGTGCGCGAAGTCGCGGCACACGCCCACCTTCTCGATCAAGGTGTCGACCGCCGAGGTGGTCGAATCGGACGTGTTGGAGGCGAACGTGACGTGGTTGCGCACCCATTCACAGATGGCCTGGGCGCGGGCATGGCCCGGCGGCAGGTGGCCGAATTCGCTGGCGGCCAGCCGCAGCAGCCGGTCTGACTGGCAGTAACGGCTGGGGAAGATGTAGCGCAGCACGTCCAGGGGCAGCTCCTGCACCGGCACCTCGGGCACGGCCGAGGAGTCGGCGCGGTGGTGGGCGATGTCCACCGTCGCGGCGTAGGTCAGCGTGAGCGGCCCGGGCCGGGCGCGCAGGCGCAGATACCGGGTGCCTGTGCAGGCATCGGTTTGCACCTGGTGCGCCACCGGCTGGCTGATGTGGAGGCGTTCGTGGGAGACGGTCTGGCTGGCGGTGTGCGCCGCGTGAATGTTGAACACGAAATCGGCGCCGCACGGGTCGTCGACCTGGTAGGCGAGTTCGATCGCGAGCTCCATCCGCACGCGGGCCGGCGTGGAGGTGGTGAGGGAGTGGTATGGGACCTGCGTCAGGTCCGCATGCCGGGTGTCTGGGGCGAGCGAAAGCGTAGGCGTTGCCATGGGGGTCCGGTCTGGGGTGGGAGGGAGGTAATCACGCCGCGCCTCCCAGGGTGTGGGGCGGGCACGGCAGCATCCCTTCCACCTTAGCCGCGACCCCGCCAGCGCGCTGTAGGCAAGCCGCCCACCTGCCTGCCCGATGAAGGCGCGGATCAGGGGATCACCAGCCGCGCCAGCACCTCGGCGCGGCCGTCGGGCCCCGCGCGCAGGATCAGCGCTTCGCCAGACCCCGTGTTCACGCCGGCCAGTTCCGACAGCACGAACATGTGGGTGAACCACACCTCGAACGATCCACTGCGCGCCGACGCAGCAGAGAGCGCCGCGCGCAGCTCGCGCAGGTGCTGTGCACCGGCGGTCTCCGGGCGGCCGTGGGGCGAGCCCAGTGCCGCCCACACCTCGGGCGGGCTGCCGAAGGCCTGGGTCGCGCTGTCCACGCAGCGGCACCAGGGGCTCGACAGAACCTTGTCCGGCCGCAACTGCCGCTGCCGGAACCACCGGCCCACGCTGCGGGCCTGGGCGCGGCCTTCTTCGCTCAGGTTGCGCTGCGTGCGGCAGTCGTCCAGGCGAAACCCGGGCGGATCGAAGGTGCCCGGCGCCAGCGAATGGCGAAAGGCCGCCACCACGCCGCCCTGGCGCAGCAGCGCCTCGGCCGCCGCATCCTGCGCGGCCCATGTGCGCACATGCACGGCGGCCAGCGCCGCGCCCGCAGCCGCCGCCCCCAGCAGCGCGCGGCGGCTGGCGCGGGGCTCAGGCGCTGGCAGGCTCGAACGCATAGCCGGCTCCGGACGCCGCCATGCGGCCCATGGCGGGAAACGGAAAGTGGAAGCCGCCCAGCATGGCGTTGCTGGCGGTGATGCGCGCGAAAACCTCGCGGCGCACCTTGCGTGCCGCCTCAGCGTCCATGTCGAACGTCACCGCCCAGTCCGGATTGCGCGCAAAGAGTGCGGGCACATTGGTGAGGTCCGCCACGTAGAAGAAGGTCTGGCCCCGAGAGTTCAGCTCGAACAGCGTGTGGCCCGGCGTGTGCCCATAGGCGGCCACCGACTGAATGCCGGGCGCCACTTCGGCCCCGGCGGCAAAAGGCACCAGCACGTCGGCCGGGAGGGTGGAGAAGGTGCGGCGCACATTGTCGAACGCGCCCTTGAGCCCCGCAGGCGCAGCGGCCATGCGGGCGTCGTCCATCCAGAACGCGTGTTCTGCCGCAGGCACCATCACCTTGGCCTTGGGGAAGGTCAGCGCACCGGCCTTGTTGCGGATGCCGTTGATGTGGTCGCCGTGGTAGTGGCTGATCAGGATGGTGTCGATGTCCGCGGGCTGCAGGCCCGCCGCCTGCAGGTTCTCCAGCAGCTTGCCGGTGGTGGGGCCGCCAAACTCGCCCAGGCCGGTGTCGATCAGGATCCTGCGCGCACCCGCCACCACCAGAAACGGTGTGTACGGCACGTCGATGTAGTCCGTGGGCAGCCCCTGCGACGCCAGCAGGGCGCGCACCTCGGACAGCGGAGCGTTCTTCACGAACTCCTCGCCCAGGGGCCGGCGGGTGATGCCATCGCTCAAGGCAATGACCTCCACGTCGCCCACCTTCTGGCGCCGGAACCCGGGGCTGGGCAGCGTGGGCGAGCCCAGGCCGGAGGCATTCTGGGCCCAGGCCGGAACCCACGAGCCGGTGGCGTAGATGGCGGCGCTGGCAGCAAGGCCCGCACCCAGGAATTGGCGGCGTAACAGCATCTGACTCTCCAGTCTCAAGTTGAACGAAAGAGTTGCAATGTAGCGGCCCACCGTACGGGCGGGTGGCTACTGCCGCTTACCTGTGCGCAACGTGGGGCTTTTGGGCGCAACTGCGGGCAAAGAGCCCGTCCTCAGTCAGCCAGCCACTCAGTCAGTCCACGCCAAACGCCTCGCGCAGTGCGTTGCAAAACTCCGGCCCGCCGCTCAGCGTCAGGGTGATCTGGGTGCGCGGCGGGGCCGGGGTGCCGGGGGTGGCTTGCAAATGGCCTGTCACCTCGTCGAATTGCAGCGCCAGGGGCGTGCTCACTTCCTGGGCGCCCTGCAGGTCGTAGTGCCACAGCCCGCCTTCATCCAGGGGGCCGCAGCCGCCCGGCCACTGGGCGTGGGCCCATGCCAGCACGGCTCGGATTTCGCCGTGCAGGGCGCCGAGCTGGGCGGGCGCGACGCTGGCCATGGCGTCGAGGGTGCCGATGCCGTCGGCGTCTTCGCTGTAGTCGAAGTCAAGGTATTGAAGGGGGTGCTGCATGGGGATGTCGAGAGAAGCCTGAATGCGGGGCCCGGTTTCTACAATCCGGCGCTTTCGTTCATTTTCTCTTCAAGGATGTGCTGTGGCCGAGGCTTGGATGTTGCAGGTGCAGGGCCTGCGGTTTGCTTATCCCGAATGCGCCGTGCTGCAAGGCGTTTCGTTCACCAGCCCCGCCGGTCTGGTGCTGGTGCGCGGCGACGAGAGCAGCGGCAAGACCACGCTGCTGCGCCTGCTGGCGGGTGAGCTGACGCCGCAGGCCGGGCACATTGCGCTGCAGGGCGGCGCGGCCCGCGCTGGCGGGCAGGTGTTCTGGGCCGACCCGCGCGCCGGGCAGGGCGACGCGGTGGCGGCCCAGGCGTGGCTGGACGGCCTGCTCGCGCAATATCCGCAGTGGGACGCTGCAGCGCTTGCCGCGCACATCGACGGGTTTGCGCTGCAGGAGCATCTGGCCAAGCCGTTCTATGCCCTTTCCACCGGCAGCAAGCGCAAGGTGCTGATGGCGGGCGCCCTGGCGTCGGGCGCGGCGCTCACGCTGATCGACGAGCCCGTGGGCGGGCTCGACAAGCCCTCCATCGCGTACCTGACGGAGGCACTGGCCCAGGTGGCCGCGCAGCCGGGCCGGGTGGTGGTGGTGGCGCACTACGAGGCGTTGCCGGGCGTGCCGTGGGGCACGGTGGTGGACCTGCCCGGGTAGAACCCGGTTGGCCCCGGCCGTCGGCTACATCGCCTTGAACAGGTGGGCGTAGAGGCGGCTCACCGCAAGCTTCTCGGGGCGGCCTGCCAGCTCCAGGTGCAGCTTGCCGGCCTCGTCACGCGTGACGGTGGTGATGCGGCTGGCGCGCACCAGGGTGCTGCGGTGCACCTGCCAGAACACCTGCGGGTCCAGCTGCGCCGTCAGCTCCTTGAGCGGGGTGCGGATGAGAAATTCGCGCGCGGCCGTGAGCACGCGCACGTATTTGTCGGCCGCCTCGAAGTAGAGCACCTCGGCCACGGGCACCATGTGGATCTGGCTGCCGCTGCTGGCCTGGATCATGGTGAGCAGGGGGGCGGCGGCCGCAGGCTGCGCATGGGGCGCATCGGTGGCCAGAGGGGGGTGCGCGGCCACGCCGGGGGCGGCCAGCAGGTGGCGCAGCTGCGCCATGGTTGCTTCTAAATTGATAGCTTCCGGGCCTTTACCAGAAAGCGCTGAGTGCAGTTTTTGCACTGTTTTTTGCAAGCGCGCAGGCTGTACGGGCTTGAGCAGGTAGTCCACCGCCTGCGCTTCAAAGGCCTGCACGGCGTACTGGTCGTAGGCCGTGACGAACACCAGGGCCGGGAAGGGCTTGCCCGCAGGCCAGGCGTCGGCCAGTTCGGCGGCCGCTTCCAGCCCGGACAGGCCCGGCATGCGGATGTCGAAGAACAGCACGTCGGGCTGCAGCGCCAGCGCCTGCTGCACGGCCGACAGGCCGTCGCCCACGGTGGCCGCCACCTGCAGCGCGGGCCAGGCCTGGGCCAGCTCGTGTTGCAGCGCGGCGGCCAGCAGGGGCTCGTCTTCTGCGATCAGGGCGCGGGGCGGGGTGGGGTTCATGCGGTGCTCGCAGGATGTTCTAAGGGAAATACGACTCTAGCGCTTGTCCCACCTGCGCTGGTAGCTATCAATTCGAGAGTGCCCTGGCTGCCATGCAGGGTGGCGAGGCGCTCGCGCACCTGTGCCAGGCCAAAGCTCCGGCCGGGCCCGGGGGCGGGCAGCGTGGCGGGCAGGCCCACGCCGGTGTCGGTCACGTCGATGGCGAGCAGGGGGCCGCGCGGGCCGCTGTGGGTGCTGGCGCGCACGGTGATGTGGCCGCCCTGCACCTGGGGCTCCAGGCCGTGGCGGATGGCGTTTTCCACCAGGGGCTGCAGCAGCAGCGGCGGCACGGGCACGTTCTGCAGCGCCTCGGGCAGCTCCAGCGCGTAGGCCAGGCGGGGGCCCATGCGCACGGCCATCAGTTCCAGATAGTCCTGCAGCCGCGCGAACTCGTCGGCCAGCGGGTGCAGCGTGCTGCGCGATGCGGCCAGCGTGGCGCGCAGATAGCCGATCATGCGGTCCAGCATGTGCTGGGCGCGGGCCGGGTCGGTGCCGATCAGCACGCGCAGGTTGGCCAGCGTGTTGAACAGCATGTGCGGCTCCAGCTGCGTCTCCAGCAGCTTCAGGCGCGCGTCGTTCGCCTGCCGTCGCGCCTCGGCCATCTTGTCCTGCAGATACGCGGACTTGTTGATGGCATAGAAGTAATAACAGCCCACCAGCCCCGCGATGGCGGTGATGAGGATGGACGTGCGCTGGTCGGCGCCCGACAGCGCGGCCCCGGCCGGGTAGAAGCGGAAGTAGTGCACGCACAGCGTGTCGGCCAGCCATGTGCCGGCCACGTAGCCCAGGACGATGCCTGCCGCCACCAGCGCGAATCCGTGCCAGCCCTGCGGCCAGCCGGTTTCGGCAGCCGAGGGCACGAACTCTCGCCCCAGGTCGATCAGGGCCCAGGTGATGCTGCCGATCAGCACCGAATACACCACCGGTGGCCCATAGGGCTTGTCGGGCATGAAGGCGTACTGCAGGGTGGCGACCACCAGCGTGAAAGCCAGCACCTGCAGCAGGTGGCGCAGCTTGGCGATGCCGTTGAACGGGCGGCGCAGCGTCATGGAAAGGGGCTCACACCGGGCTCACACCGGCCTAGTCGCGGGGGGGCTGCGGGCCCTGCTGTTGCTGTTCCCGCAACAGGGCTTCGCGCTCGCGCTGCACCATGCGTTCGCGCAGGCCGCTGCCACCCCCCAGCAGGAACACCGACACCCCGTGCAGCGCCAGCCCCAGCCCCCAGCCGAGCAGGGGGTAGACCGACCAGGGGCGCGTGCCGAACCCGCGGCCAGACAGCGCGAACAGCACGGTGTTGACCAGCACGAAGACCACGGCGTGCACATACCAGCCCAGCTTGGCGTTGGCGCGCCGGCGCGCCAGTGCGTCGATCTCTTCAGGGCTCAGGGGAGAAGGCATGGGGTGGGTCGAAAAGGTGGGCGGGTCAAGGCTGCGGGGATTCTAGGGGGGCGGCGTGTTGTGCCACGGCGGCCACGGCGGGGGCGCTCAGCGTGAGGCCCATGTGGTCGGCGCCGGGTACCAGCGTCACTGGCGCGGGGTTGCCGGCATCGGCGAACAGCGCGGCGTAGCGGTCGGCATGAAAAAGCTCGTCGTCCTGCCCGGCCACGATGCGCAGGCTGCCCCGGGCATTGCGGATGTCCGCGGCGTAGTCTTCGTGCGGGCGGAAGTTCATCGCCAGGGTGTAGGAATAGCTGGGCGTCAGCCCCGCGCGCGCCGCCGGGTCGAGCGCGAAGCGCAGCACCGGCAGGTGGTTCCACTGGCTGATGCCCGCACGGTTCAAGAGCGTGAGCGCCACCAGCCGGGGAATGCCCACGGACGCCCAGCCGCCCGCATCGGGCCGCGCCGTGGGCGCGTCCTGGTGCAGGAAGGGCGAAAGCAGCACATAGTGGTCGAAGCGCGCCTGCCGGTTGCTGCCGGCAAAGCGCAGGGTGAACCCGCCGCCGGCAGAAAACCCCATCAGCGTCTGCGGACCGGCATGGGGCACGGCATTCAGAAAGTCTTCCACATCGTCTTCGAGCTGCCCGATGTAGGCCAGCTGCCCGCGCGTGCCGGAATCGCCATGGCCGCGCATGTCGAGCGCGGCCACCGCGTGGCCTTGCGCCGCCAGCGCGCGTGCCAGTACATGCAGCGACCGCGCGCGCGAGGACGAGCCGTGCACCAGCACCACCCGCCGCAGCGGCGCGCCAGAGGCCCCGGTGCCCGGGGCGCGCGGGTAGTGCAGCCAGGCCAGCGAGGTGCCGTCGCGCGCGGTGTAGCGCTGCACGCGCGGGACATCGCTGAAATCCACCCCGCTGAACGGGTCGTTGATGCTCGCCAGCGGGGCGATGTCGCGCGGCCCGCCGAAGGCAAGTGCACAGGCCAGCGCAATGAGCGCGGCCGTGAGGGCCAGGGTGATGGTCACAAGCATGGTGGCGCGGCGGCGCGGCCTGAAAAGGAAGGGTGGAAAGATCCGCATGGTGCGCGGTGCGTCAGTGTGCCGCAGCCTGCACCGGCGCCTGCAGCAAGTGCCGGGACAGGAAGGCGACGATGCGTTCGTCCAGCGCGGGCAGCACGGCGCGGTCGAAGCCTTCAGGGTCGGCCAGCAGGTGGCGCACGGTGGTGCCCAGCACCTGCGGCGGCGGGGGCGGCGACAGCAGCACGCTGTGCCCGGCCTCGGGCAGGTGGGCGATGCGCGTGCAGGGCGTGCAGGCGGCGGCCACCGCCTCGCCATGCCAGCGCGGCGTGAGCCACACGTCGCGGCCCGCCGTGACCAGGCCCAGCGGAATGCGGGGCGTGCGCAGCGATTCGAGGTCGAAATCCGCGGCCGCCGGCACGCCGGCCACGGCCACGGCGATGCGCCGGTCGTGGTGGCGCACGGGCTCCGCGTCGTCGAACCGCTGGCGCAGCGCGCCCAGGGCCACGGCCTTCTTGACGCCGTCCAGCAGCCCGCCGGTCAGCAGGGTGTAGGTGCCCACGCAGGCGTTGAAGTCTTCCGCGATGTGGGCCTGGCAGTGGGCCAGGAAGCGCGCGGGCGACCAGACCCCGCCGGCCAGGCTCAGGGCCGTGTGGCCCCCGGCCGACTGGCCTGCCACGCCCACGCGGTCCAGCTGCAGCAGTGGGGCGAACTGCGGTGCGGCGGCCACGGCGTCGATGGCGCGGGACACCTCGGCCGGGCGCCGCTTCCAGCTCACCGGGCCGGCGTCGGCCGCATTGCGGACGTTGTCGCCCTGGTGCTCGGGCATGGCCACCACAAAGCCCGCCCGCACCAGGGCGCGCGCCAGATCGGTGTGCGTCCACGGGTTGCCGCCCGAGCCATGCGACACCACCACCAGCCGGCCGTTGCCGGGCGCGGGCGGTGCCTGCGGCGCCATCAGCACGGTGAAGGGGCCGCGCTGCACGGGCCGGTCGGCCTTGGGCGTGGGATAGAACACCGTGACGGGGCCATCGCCCGGCGGCCCGGGCAGCACGGCCAGGCCCAGGCCGGCGTGCGCCGGGGTGGTAGCGACCAGGGCCACGAAGCTGCCGGCAAGGCATGCCGCGAGAAGGCGGGTGAAACGCAGGGAGGTGCAGCGCATGGGGGTGTGCTCCTCAGGGTTCAGCGGCCAGCGCCGGGTTGCCGCGCAATGCGCTCGCGCTCGGCCCGCAGCATGCGGTCGTAGATGCCGGCGCCGCCCGTGGCGAGAAACACCACGGCGCCATGCACCGCCAGGCCCAGCCCCCAGCCCAGCAGCGGAAACAGGGCCCAGCCCCGGCCGCCGGCCAGCGAGACCGTGAGCAGCAGCGTGTTGACCAGTGCATAGACGGTGGCGTGCGTCAGCCAGCCCAGCTTGGCGGCCGCGCGGCGCCGAGCCAGGCGTTCGTTGGTGTCGGCAGCGTGGCGCGCGCTGGGGCGTGCGCAGGGGTCGGGGAGGGTGGTGGAGGGCATGAGGGCGTCCTGGTGAGGGAAGGAAACGGTTGAAGAGGGCGCGAACAAGATGGAAGGGGAACTAGTGCAGCCCCAGCGCGCGGTACGGCTGCTGCGCGGCGGCGCCCCGGGCCAGCCGCCACAGGCGCAGGGCGCGGGCGGCAAACAGGCCGTTGAACACGCCGTACAGGGTGCCGATCTGCAGGGCAAATTCGCTGCTGGCGGCCAGCGTTGGCTGCAGGGCCAGCTCCACGCCCACGAAGTACTTGGTCAGGAAGATGCCCAGGATGAGCGCCAGCGGCATCGCGCTGCCGGGCATGCAGAAGCGGCGGGTCTGCGGCAGGTACTGCGTTCCGGCGGGGGGCATGGGCTGGAACCACAGGGCCAGCGCGGCCAGGGCCGTGGCCGACACGAACCAGCTGCCCATTGCTGCGGCGGCCTGCCCGGCGGGGCCGAAGGCCGACGCCACGCCGTAGACCGACAGGGCCGTCATGGCCAGGGGCGTCATCATCGTCCGCACCAGGCCCACCTGGCGCGCACGCAGCTGGCTGGCGCCCAGCCACAGCAGTCCGGCCAGCAGGCCCCAGACCCAGGTGGGCGTGCGTTGGATGATGGCGCCCAGCATCTGGGGCTGTTGGACGAGCAGCGGGATCAGCATGTTGAAAACTCCTGAGAAAGTGGATGAAGGAGGGGGCGGACTGTCAAATGAGGCCCAGTGCGGACCACAGGGCGTTGCCCAGCGTGCGCTGGGGCACCAGCGTGAACGCCCCAGCCGTCAGGCAGGCGCCGAAGTACAGGCCCTGCATGGTCTTGCGGTGGGCGGCGATGTTGCCGCGCGCGAGGTAGATGAACGAGCCCACCAGGCCGAACAGCACGACGGGCACCAGCAGGTGGATGACGCCGAAGCCGGCCAGGCGCGGGCCCACGGTGCCGCTGATGAACAGCGCCGACACGGCGGTCGCCGCCATCAGCGTGACCCAGGCATAGCCCGCAGCACGGTGCAGGCGCGGGCGCTGCTGGCGGCCCTTGCGCGCCCACAGGGCCAGCGGGCCGATGGCGGTGGCCGCCAGGGCAGCGGCCAGGTGGATGGCGATGGCAGGGGTCAGTGACATGGCGAGGTCCGGTGGGGGGGCATTGCGATGGGCCGGACTGTGCCGGCACGCTGCCTGCGCCGCCACCGGCGTGCGACGAAATGCGCTGCCGCATGCGCGAGCTGCGGGTGGGCGGCGCGAACCGCAGCCTGGCGGGCGACCCGCGCCGCCGCCGGCGACATCCTGGGCCAGGTGGACTTGCGGCCGTTCTTGACCCCAAGGTTTACTTTTCTTCGCAGAGCCTTCAAGGCGAAGCGCGCAATGTCCATCTACGATCCGGTGCGGCGCGCACCCGTCCCACAATGGCGTTCGGGGTGCCGCCCCGTACCGTTCCCAGGACCGCCATGAACCCGCCAGAAGCCCACGCGCCGCAGCCTCCGTCCCGCTCCCCGTCCTCGGCACCCCCCTTGCCTCCGTCGTCGCCACCACCGCGCAAGACCCGTTGGGTGGGCAGCCTGGTCGCGCTGCTGCTGGTGGCGGCCGTGGGCGGGGCCGCGTGGTATCTCGTTCAGCGCAGCCAGGGGGAAGGCGGCGGTGGACCGGGCCGTGGCCCCGGTGGTGGGCGCCCGCTGGTGACGGTGGGAGACGCCGTTGCGCGCAAGGCCGAGCTGCCGGTCATCATCGACGCGCTGGGCACGGTCATTCCGGCCACCACGGTCACACTGCGCCCCCAGGTCTCGGGCATGCTCACCGAGGTGCTGTTCACCGAAGGCCAGACGGTCAGGAAGGGGCAACTGCTGGCCCGCATCGACCCCCGGCCCTTCGAGCAGGCCCTGCTGCAGGCGCAGGGCACCCGCCAGCGCGACGAGGCGCAGCTGGAGAACGCCCGCCTCACGCTGGCGCGCTACCGCACGCTGCTGGCCCAGGACTCCATTGCCCGCCAGGACGTGGACACCCAGGCCGCGCTGGTCAAGCAGCTCGAAGGCACCGTGATGACCGACCGCGCCCAGGAGGGTGTGGCCCGGCTGAACCTCGACCACACCCGAATCACCGCGCCAGCCACGGGGCGCATCGGCCTGCGCAGCGTGGACGCGGGCAACTACGTCACGTCGGGCGACGCCTCGGGCATTGCCACCATCACCCAGGTCGCGCCCATCGACGTGCAGTTTGCGGTGCCCCAGGACCGGGTGAGCGACATCCTGGCCGCCCAGGCCGGGTCCGCCGCGCTGGCGGTGACGGCGCTGGACCGCACCCGCAAGGCCGAGCTGGACAAGGGCCGCTTCTCCACGCTGGACAACCAGGTGGACACCACCACCGGCACGGTCAAGGCCAAGGCCCGATTCGACAATGCGGCGGGCACGCTGTTTCCCAACCAGTTCGTGAACGTGCAGCTGCTGCTGCGCAATGTGCCTGCGGTGGTGGTGCCCGTCACGGCCGTGCGCACCGGCGCCAATGGCGACTATGTGTATGTCATCAACGATGACCGCAAGGTATCGCTGCGCAAGGTCAAGCGCGGCCAGGCCACTGTGGGTCTGGTCGCCATCGCGGAAGGCCTTCAGGAGGGTGAGCGTGTGGTGACCGAGGGCGGCGACCGCCTGCAGGACGGCATGGCCGTGCAGCTGCCCGGTGCCGCCAGGCCCCCGGGGGCCGGGGGCGCCCGGGGCGCGCGCAATGGGGCCTCCGCACCGCGCGGCGGCGCTTCAGCGCCCGGCGAAGGGGGCCCGCGGCGCCAGCGCCCTGCACAGAATCCTTGAAGGGACAGCATGAGTCCTTCGCGTCCGTTCATTGAAAGGCCGGTGGCCACCGCGCTGCTGATGGTGGCCATCGTGCTGGCGGGGCTGGTGGGCTTCCGCTTTCTGCCGCTGTCGGCCCTGCCGGAGGTGGACTACCCCACCATCCAGGTGCAGACGCTGTACCCCGGCGCCAGCCCCGAGGTCATGAGCCGCACGGTGAGCGCGCCCCTGGAGCGCCAGTTCGGCCAGATGTCCGGGCTCACGCGCATGGCATCCACCAGTGCGTCCGGGGTGTCCATCATCACGCTGCAGTTCGGCCTGGGGCTGGCGCTGGACGTGGCCGAGCAGGAAGTGCAGGCCGCCATCAACGCGGGCAACTCGCTGCTGCCGGCCGACCTGCCCGCGCCGCCGGTGTATGCCAAGGTCAACCCGGCCGACGCCCCGGTGCTCACCCTGGCGATCAGCTCCGACACGCTGCCGCTGACCGAGGTGCAGAACCTGGTCAACACCCGCCTTGCGCAGAAGATCAGCCAGGTGGGCGGGGTGGGCCTGGTGTCGCTGGCCGGTGGCCAGCGGCCGGCCATGCGCATCCAGGCCGACACCAAGGCGCTGGCCTCCTACGGCATCGGCCTCGACACCCTGCGCACCGCGATCACATCGGCCAATGCCAACAGCGCCAAGGGCAGCTTCGACGGGCCGCAGCGCTCGTACACCATCAATGCCAATGACCAGCTGCTGACGGTGGACGACTACAGGAACCTCATCGTGTCCTGGCGCAACGGCGCACCCGTGCGCATGGTGGAGGTGGCGCGCGTGGTGGAAAGCGCCGAGAACAACCGGCTGGGAGCGTGGGCGGGCGCGCCGTCGGGGGGCGAGGGGGGCATGTTGACGCCTTCGATCATCCTCAATGTGCAACGCCAACCGGGCGCGAACGTCATCGCCACGGTGGACAACATCAAGAAGCAGCTGCCCGAGCTGCAGGCGGGCCTGCCCGCGTCGCTCAAGGTGCAGGTGCTGTCGGACCGCACCAAGGGCATCCGGGCCTCGGTGCACCATGTGCAGATGGAGCTGGCGCTGGCCGTGCTGATGGTGGTGCTGGTGATCTTCTTCTTTCTGCACAGCGTGCGCGCCACGGTCATCGCCAGCCTGGCGGTGCCCATCTCGCTGGTCGGCACCTGCGGGGTGATGTACCTGCTGGGCTACAGCCTGAACAACCTGAGCCTGATGGCGCTGACCATTGCCACGGGCTTCGTGGTGGACGACGCCATCGTGATGATCGAGAACATCGCGCGTTACCTCGAAAAGGGTGAGCCGCCGTTCCAGGCCGCACTCAAGGGCGCCACGCAGATCGGCTTCACCATCATCTCGCTCACGGTGTCGCTGATCGCGGTGCTGATACCGCTGTTGTTCATGAGCGATGTGGTGGGGCGGCTGTTCCGCGAGTTCGCCGTCACGCTGGCCATCACCATCCTGATCTCGGGCGTGGTGTCGCTCACGCTGGTGCCGATGATGGCGGCGCGCTGGCTGCGGGCCGAGCCTGCTGGAGGGCCCACCGGCCTGGCGGGGCGCATCCACCGGGGCTTCGACCGCGTGATCGCGGGCTATGACCGCTGGCTGCAGTGGGTGCTGCGCCACCAGGGTGCCACCCTGGTGGTGGCCGTGCTGACGCTGGTGCTGACGGCGCTGCTGTATGTGGCGATTCCCAAGGGGCTGTTTCCCACGCAGGACACGGGCCAGCTGCAGGCCCGCGTGGAGGCCTCGCAGGACGTGTCGTATGCCCGCATGAGCGAGCTGCAGCAGGCCGCAGCGCGCGCCATCCTGCAGGACCCGGACGTGGAGTCGCTCAGCGCCTTCGTGGGCGTGGACGCCGCCAACAACACCATGCTCCACGCGGGCCGCATGCTGATCAACCTGCGGCCCGATCGCGACGCCCAGCAGGACATCATCGACCGGCTGCGCGAGCGGGTGCGCTCGGTGGCCGGCGTCACGCTGTACCTGCAGCCCACGCAGGATCTCACCATCGACGCGGAAACCGGCCCGACCGAGTTCCGCCTGTCGCTGGGCGGGGTGGACTCTGCGCAGGTCAACGCATGGGCGCACCAGCTGGTCGAGCGCCTGAAGACCGTGCCCCAGGTGCGCAATGCCACCACCGACGCGGGCGCGCAGGGGCTGTCGGCCTATGTGGACATCGACCGCAACACGGCCTCGCGCCTGTCGGTCACGGCCAGCAGCGTGGACGACACGCTCTACAGCGCGTTCGGCCAGCGCATCGTGTCCACCATCTTCACCGAGACCAACCAGTACCGCGTGATCCTGGAGGCGCAGCAGGAGCACCTCAGCTCGCCCGAGGCACTGGGCACGCTGCAGCTGCGCACCGGCTCTGGCGCGCCCACACCGCTGTCTGCGTTGGCCACCGTCCGCGAGCAGCTCGCGCCCCTGCAGATCACACGCGTGGCCCAGTACCCCGCCGCCACGGTGGGGTTCGACAAGGCCGAAGGCGTGTCGCTGGGCAGCGCGGTGCAGGCGATCCGCGCGGCCGCGCGCGAGATGGGCATGCCGCCCGGGCTGTCGATGGAGTTCATCGGCGCGGCCGGAGCGTATGAAAAGTCCCTGTCCAGCCAGCTCTGGCTCATCCTGGCGGCCATGGTGTGCGTGTACATCGTGCTGGGCGTGCTGTACGAGAGCTACATCCACCCGGTGACGATTCTCTCCACCCTGCCGTCGGCGGGGGTGGGCGCGCTGCTGGCGCTCATGCTCAGCGGCAACGACCTGGGCGTGATCGGCATCATCGGCATCATCCTCTTGATCGGCATCGTCAAGAAGAACGCGATCATGATGATCGACTTCGCCATCGACGCAGAACGCCAGCAGGGCATGGCGCCTGCGCGGGCCATCCACCAGGCCGCGCTGCTGCGGTTCCGGCCCATCCTCATGACCACGCTGGCGGCGCTGTTTGCGGCGCTGCCGCTGATGCTGGGCTGGGGCGATGGTGCAGAGCTGCGCCGCCCGCTGGGCATCGCCATTTTCGGCGGGCTGGTGGTGAGCCAGCTGCTCACGCTGTTCACCACGCCGGTCATCTACCTGGCGTTTGACCGGCTGGGCCGCCGCTTCACGGGCCGCGGCACTGCAGCCGCCCCGCTGCAGCCCGGGGAGGCGCCGTGAACCTCTCGCGCCCCTTTGTCGAGAGGCCGGTGGCCACGGTGCTGCTGACGCTGGGTCTGGCGCTGGCCGGCATCGCCGCGTTTTTCGTGCTGCCGGTGGGGCCGCTGCCGCAGGTGGACTACCCGGCCATTTCGGTGTCGGCCAGCCTGCCGGGCGCAAGCCCGGAAACCATGGCGACCAGCGTGGCCACCCCGCTGGAGCGGCGGCTGGGGGTGATCGCGGGGGTCAACGAAATGACCTCGACCAGCTCCAACGGCTCGGCGCGCATCAGCCTGCAGTTCGATCTGAACCGCGACCTCAACGCTGCCGCGCGCGAGGTGCAGGCGGCGATCAACGCCGCGCGCGCCGACCTGCCCGCCACCTTGCGCAGCAACCCCACCTACCGCAAGCGCAACTCGGCCACGTCGCCGGTCATCATCCTGGCGCTCACCTCGAAGACGCGCACGCCGGGCGAGATCTATGACGCGGTGTCCAACGTGGTGAGCCAGCGGCTGTCGCAGGTGGACGGCGTGGGCGAGGTGGAGATCGGCGGCGGCTCGCTGCCTGCGGTGCGGGTGGAGCTGCTGCCGTTTGCGCTGAACCGCTACGGCATCAGCACGGAAGACGTGCGCGCGGCGATCCAGGCGTCCAACGCCAACCGTCCCAAGGGCGCCATCGAAGGCGACGGCCGCCGCCTGCAGATCTACACGCCATCGCCCGCGCGCAGGGCGGCCGAATACCAGTCGCTGGTCATCGCGTGGCGCAACGGTGCGGCCGTGCGCCTGGGCGATGTGGCGCGGGTGGTGGATGGCGTGGAGAACCGCCGCACGCTGGGCCTGTTCAACGGTGAGCCCGCCATCGTGGTGCTGGTCACGCGCCAGCCCGGCGCCAACATCATCGAGACGGTGGACGCGGTGCGTGCGCTGCTGCCGGAGCTGCAGGCGCAGTTGCCGCAGGACATCCAGGTGGCCGTGGCGTCCGACCGCACCAACTCGATCCGCGCTTCGCTCAAGGAGATCGAACTCACGCTCATGGTCTCGATCGCGCTGGTGGTGCTGGTGGTGGGGCTGTTCCTGCGCAAGGCCCGCGCCAGCGTCATACCGGCCGTGGCCACGGTGGTGTCGCTGCTGGGCACCTTTGGCGTGATGTATTTCCTGGGCTTCAGCCTGAACAACCTGAGCCTGATGGCGCTGACGGTGGCCACCGGCTTCGTGGTGGACGATGCCATCGTGGTGCTGGAAAACACCATGCGGCACATCGAGGCTGGCATGGGGCGGGTGCAGGCCGCGCTGCAGGGCGCGCGCGAGGTGGGCTTCACCGTGCTGTCCATCAGCCTGTCGCTGGTGGCGGTGTTCATCCCGCTGCTGTTCATGGACGGGCAGGTGGGGCGGCTGTTCCGCGAGTTTGCCGTCACCTTGTCGGTGGCGGTGATGATCTCGCTGGTGATCTCGCTCACCACCACGCCGATGATGTGCGCGTGGCTGCTGCGCGCCCACGACCCCGCCAACGACAAGCCCCCGTCGCGCCTGTCCCGCTGGGCCGAGAGCGGCTATGCGATCGCGTTGCGCGCCTACGGCCGCAGCCTGGACTGGGCGCTGGCCAGCAAGGGGCTGGTGGTGCTCATCCTGCTGGCGGTGATCGGCCTGAACGTGTACCTGTTCAGCAAGATTCCCAAGGGCTACTTTCCCGAGCAGGACAATGGCCAGCTCAGCGCAGGACTGCGTGCCGACCAGAGCATTTCGTCCGATGCGCTGGCGCGCAAGCTGCGCGAGGCGGTGGAGATCATCCGCAAGGATCCGGCCGTGGACACCGTGGTGGGGTTTTCCGGCGGCAGCCGCGCGGGCGGCGGCTTCATGTTCGTGAACCTCAAGCCCCTCAAGCAGCGCACCGATTCCACGCCCGCCGTGATCGCGCGGCTGCGACCCCAGCTGAACCAGATCGCCGGGCTTCGGGTGTTCCTGAACCCGGTGCAGGACCTGCGCATGGGCGGACGCTCCAGCAACTCCACCTACCAGTACACGCTCAAGAGCGACAGCCTGGCCGACCTCAAGCTCTGGGCGACCCGTCTGGCCGACCGGCTGCGGGAAGATTCGCTGCTGAAGGATGTGGACACCGACCAGGCCGAGAACGGCGTGGAAGCCTATGTGGAGGTGGACCGCGCGAGCGCTTCGCGCCTGGGGGTGAGCGCAGCCGCCATCGACAACGCGCTGTACAACGCATTCGGCCAGCGGTCGGTGGCCACCATCTACGGCGAGCTCAACCAGTATGCGGTGATCATGGAATGGGCGCCCGAGTACACCCGGGGCCCCCCGGCGCTGAGCGACATCTACATCGCCTCCAACCTCACCGGCCAGGCCGGCACCACCGCCAACCCGGGGCAGCGGGGCGCCTCCACCGGCAACGTGATCAGCACGGCTGCGGCCACCATGGTGCCCCTGAGCGCCGTGGCGCGGGTGGTCGAGCGGGCGTCGCCCACGTCCATCAGCCACCAGGACGGCGAACTGGCCACCACCATTTCGTTCAACATCGATCCCGGCACCTCGCTGGGCCAGGCGCAGCAGGCGATTGCGCAGGCCGAGGCCGACATCGCCATGCCCACCAATGTGCGCGGCAGCTTCCAGGGCACGGCGTTGAGCGCGCAGGAGTCCGAGGGCCAGCAGGCGTTTCTCATCTTCGCGGCGATCGTGGTGATCTACATCGTGCTGGGCGTGCTGTACGAGAGCCTCATCCACCCCATCACCGTGCTGACCACGCTGCCCTCGGCGGGCGTGGGCGCGGTGCTGGCGCTGCTGCTGTTCGGCATGCCGTTCACGATCATTGCGCTGATTGGCGTGTTCCTGCTCATCGGCATCGTGAAGAAGAACGCCATCATGATCATCGACTTTGCCCTGGAAGCCGAGCGTGCGCGGGGCCTGAGCGCGCTCGAGGCCGTCCGCGAGGCCTGCATGCTGCGGTTTCGCCCCATCCTGATGACCACCATGGCCGCCGCCCTGGGAGCGCTGCCCCTGGCCATCGGCTTCGGCCAGGGCTCGGAGCTGCGCCAGCCGCTGGGCGTGGCCATCATCGGCGGCCTCATCGCCAGCCAGCTGCTGACCCTGCTGACCACGCCCGTGGTCTATGTGCTGCTGGACAGGCTGCGCAAGCCGGCCCCGAACGAACAACACCTGAGCCGCGCCGGTGCCCCCGGCGCGGCCGCCTGAATGGCGCACCATGACGCTTGAACACCCAGCCCATTCTTTCCAACCCCCGCGCAGGCCGGCACCACGGCCGGTGCGCCGGGCTGCCGCCTCCGTGGCCGCCGTCGCTGCCGCCCTGCTGGCGGGCTGCGCGGCGCCGCCCGCGCACACGCCGCCAGCGCTGCTTCCCATGCCTGCGGCCTTCAAGGAAGCCGGAGCGTCCTGGGCGCCTGCAGCGCCTGCCGACACGCTGGAGCGTGGCCCCTGGTGGGAGCTGTTCGGCGACCCGGACCTCAACCGCCTGGCCCAGCAGGTGCAGGTGTCCAACCAGAACATCGCCGCCGCCGTGGCCGCCTATGCGCAGGCGCAGGCGGTGGTGCGCCAGCAGCGGGCGGGCCTGTTTCCTGCCGTGAGCGTGTCGGGCAGCGCCACCCGCGCGGGGGGCGACGGATCGACCCGGCCGGGCACTACCACCCAGGCGGCCCTGGGCGTGGACTGGGCGCCCGATCTCTGGGGGCGCTTGCAGGGTGCCGTCGACGGTGCCCGGGCCAGTGCGCAGGCGAGCGAGGCCGACCTGGCGTCTGCGCGCCTGTCGGCCCTGGGGGCGCTGGCGTCGGCCTATTTCCAGCTGCGGGAAGCCGACGCCGAGACCGAGCTGCTGCAGGCCACCGTCGAGGGGTATGACCGCAGCCTCACCATTGCCCGCAACCGCTATGCGGCGGGCGTGGTGGCGCAGACCGACGTGCTGCAGGCGCAGACCCAGCTGGCCAATGCCCGCGCGGACCTGGCCACCGTGCGGCAGACCCGGGCCCGCCTGGAGCACGCGGTGGCCGTGCTGACTGGGCGTGCGCCGGCAGACTTTTCGCTGCCCCCGGGGCCCTGGGTGGCCCGTGTGCCCGAAGTGCCGGTCGGCGTTCCATCGGGCCTGCTGCAGCGCCGGCCCGACATCGCCGCCGCCGAGCGCGCCGTGGCGGCGGCCAACGCGCAGATCGGCATTCAGCGCGCGGCGTTTTTCCCGAACCTGTCGCTCGGCGCATCGCTGGGCACGGGTGGCACCAGCGTGGGCGACCTGTTCAAGGCTTCCAACCTGGTCTGGTCGCTGGGCGTGTCGGTGGCGCAGACGCTGTTTGACGCAGGGGCCCGGGCGGCGCGCGTGGACGAGGCGCAGGCCGCGTGGGAGGCCCGCGTGGCGGTGTACCGGCAGACCGTGCTGACGGCGTTTCAGGGCGTGGAGGACCAGCTGACCGGGCTGCGCACCCTGCAGGAGCAGGAGCCACTGCGCCGCGAGGCCGTGGCGGCGGCGCAGCGCACGGCCGAGCAGCTGCTCAACCGCTACCGCGAAGGGCAGGTGGGCTATACCGAGGTGGTGACGGCCCAGGTATCGTTGCTGTCCGCGCAGCGCGCTCTGCTCCAGCTGCAGGTCAACCGCCAGCTGGCGGCGGTCGCGCTGGTGCAGGCGCTGGGAGGCGGCTGGCAGGCGCCGTGGCCATCCCCCGCGTGAGGGCACCGCTGGCTGCAGCGCATATACTCCTGTTTTGATAGCTGCTAGCGCTTGTCAGATAAGCGCTGGAGCCCATTTTTGTTTCAATTTTCGTCAAGGAGTCCGTGTGGACGTTCTACTGCTGGTCAAGGCCGCCGTCATGGGGGTGGTCGAGGGCCTGACCGAATTCCTGCCCATTTCGTCCACCGGGCATCTGATCCTCGCGGGGTCGCTGCTGGGGTTCGATGACGCCAAGGCCAAGGTGTTCGACATCGCCATCCAGACGGGCGCCATCTTCGCGGTCATCCTGGTCTATTGGCAGAAGATCCGCGCCACCCTGGTGGCCCTGCCCACCGAGCGCCAGGCCCAGCGGTTTGCGCTCAACGTGCTGATCGGGTTCTTCCCGGCGGTGGTGCTGGGCCTGCTGTTCGGCAAGGCCATCAAGGCGCACCTGTTCACGCCGGTGGTCGTGGCCACCACCTTCATCATCGGCGGCTTCATCATTTTGTGGGCCGAGCGCCGTTCGCCAGCCGCCACGCGCGTCGAATCGGTGGACGACATGACGCCCCTCGACGCGCTGAAGGTGGGCCTGGTGCAGTGCCTGGCCATGGTGCCCGGCACCAGCCGCAGCGGCGCCACCATCATCGGCGGCATGCTGCTGGGCCTGTCGCGCAAGGCGGCCACCGACTATTCGTTCTTTCTGGCCATGCCCACGCTGATCGGTGCGGGGGCCTACAGCCTCTACAAGGAGCGCGCGCTGCTGTCGATGGCCGACCTGCCGATGTTTGCGGTGGGGCTGGTGTTCTCGTTCATCAGCGCCTGGCTGTGCGTGCGCTGGCTGCTGCGCTACATCAGCTCGCACAGTTTCGTGCCATTCGCCTATTACCGCATTGTTTTTGGCGTCATCGTACTGGTGACATCCTGGACTGGATGGGTTCGCTGGGTCGACGGATAATCCGCCCATGAACCCCCTGCACCCCCGACTTTCGCCGTTGCACCTCCGCGCCCTGGCGGGCGTCGCAGCACTGGGGTGCCTGTGCCATGCGCCCGCCGTGCTGGCCGCCGACGACCCGCCGCAGGACGAGGCACAGGCCGCGCCGCCCGTGCTGAACTACGCGCTGGGCGCCATCATCAGCACCAGCCCCGACTACGCCGGCGGCGCGGGCCGCAAGAACAGCCTGCGCCCGGCCTGGGCGGTGGAGTATGGTCGGTTCCGGCTCAGCACCTCGCGCGGCAGCGCTTTCATGGGCCACGGGCTGCGCCCGCGAGAATCGGGTGCCAGTGCCACGCTGGCGGAAAGCGACCGTTTCCATGTGAGCGCCTCGCTGCGCATCGACAAGGGCCGCGACGGCTCGGACGCTTCCATTCTGGTCGGTCTGCCATCCGTGCGCTCCACGCTGCGGGCCCGGGTCAGCGGCGGGTATGCGCTCACCGATCGCCTGTCCGTGGGGGTGGGCGTCTCCCAGGACCTGCTCGGGCGTGACGGCGGAGCGCAGGCGTCGGTCAGCATGGGCTACGCCTGGCCCGTGACCGAGCAGACCCGAGTGACCTTCGGCGCCGGAGCGAGCATGGGCGACAAGACCTATCTGCGGGGGCACTTCGGGGTGCCTGCCAACAGCGCCACCGGCCTGCCCGCCTTCAGTCCGGGCGGCGGGGTCTACAGCGTCGACGCCGGGGTCGAAGTGATGTCGGCCATCAACCGCCACTGGGTGGTGTATGGAGCGGCCCGGGTCTCCCGGCTTCAGGGCGATGCCCGGCGCAGCCCGGTCGTGGTCGATCCCACCGGATATTCCGTGTCGGTCGGCCTGGCCTATCGCTGCTGCCGCTGACGGGCTGACGGGCTGACGGGCTGACGGGCTGGCCGATGGTGATAAGCTGCCGAGGCCCGCTGTGTCAAAGAAACCGGCGGATCGCCGGTGCGTCAGCGGGATGCGCGGCAAGGATGGCTGCAGTGTTTCGCAGGTGCCCCTCCAACCCGCTGGCCGCTTCCCTGTTGATGACCGACCCCCAAGGGGCATTCGCCGCATGACGCCAGACCCGCCGGAGTTGTCGCCTTCCACCCTGCTCGCCCCGCGCAGGGCTGCTTGGTCCAAGGACGAGCTGCTGGACCTGATCACCCGCAGTGCCGGCGCCACCATGGCCGTGCTGGACCGGGATCTGGTCATGATCTACGCGAACGAGGAGTATGCGCGGTGGTTTGGCACGGTGCCGGACCAGCTGGTGGGCAAGACCCTGGTGCAGGTGTATGGAGCGCAGGAGGTCGAGCGGTTCACGCCCTTTGTAGAGCGCGTGCTGAACGGCGAGCGCGTGCAGTACCAGCGCATGCTGCGCACGCCGTATGGCACGGACGAGTGGCGCACCATCTGCCTCACCCCCTGGCACAACGCGCGTGGCGAGATCGACGGCTTCATCACCACGGCGCTCGACGTGCACGAGCTGCAGGTCACCATGAATGCGTTGCGCGCGGCCAACCAGCGCCTGTCGTCGCACATGGAAAACAGCCCGCTCGCCGTGATCGAGATGGACCACAACCTGCAGCTGCTGCATTGCTCGCAGCGGGCCGTGCAGCTGATGGGTTGGCTGCATGTGGCCGGCCTGGAAGGACGGCTTCTGACCGAGCTGCTCGCGCTCGCACCCGGCGATGACAGCCTGCGCCAGGCGCTCAGGCGGCTGCAGTCGGGCGAAGAATCGCAAAACAGGGCCGAGACCTGCCTGGTGCGCGATGACGGCACCGAGGTGCACTGCGAATGGTTCAACTCGGCGCTGACCAATGCCGATGGCCACGTCACGTCGATCATGGCGCTGGTGCAGGACGTTTCAGCCAAGATCCAGATCGCGCGCCAGCAACATTACCTGGCCAACCACGACTCGCTCACGGGACTGCTGAACCGTGCGGCCTTCCAGAACCGGCTGGAGAAGTCGCTGCACCAGGCGCAGCACACCGCCGGGGCGGTGGCACTGCTGTTCATTGATCTCGACGGCTTCAAGAGCGTCAACGACACCGAGGGCCACCGGGCCGGGGACGAAGTGCTGCGCATCGTTGCGCAGCGCATTGCCAGCACGGTGCGCGCCGGCGACACGCTGGCGCGGCTGGGCGGGGACGAGTTTCTCGTCATGCTCGATCGAGAGGTCTCGCGTGAGGTGACGGACCACATCGCCCATCGCATCATCGACGCGCTGCACCAGACCATGACGGTGGACGGGCGCGACCTGCACATCGGCGCCAGCATCGGCATCGCGCTGAACCCGCCCCTGCAGATCGACATGGACGACCTCATGAGCCGCGCCGACCAGGCCATGTATGCGGCCAAGCGCGCCGGCAAGGGTCGCCTGCACTACGCGCAGCTGGCCTGCAGCTGAAGCCGCAGGCCGCGGCGCGCCGCCGACGTCTCGGCGGCTGCGGGCTCAGGGCAGCGAGACGCTCTGCTGGAAGTGGAAGAAGTTGGTCGGGTCGTAGCGCGCCTTGACCTCCTGCAGCCCGGGGTAGGCAGGCCCCCAGTAGGCGTTGGCGAAGTCCTTGAGGCTGGCGTCGGGGTAGTTCTGGTACACATGCCCGTTCATGAACCCGCCAAACTGCGCCATGAACTGCGCCAGCCACGCCTCCATCTGCGTGCGCTCCTCAGCGCTGGTCCAGAACACGTCCACCACCAGGTCGGCGTCCACGTTGCGGTGCACGAATGCGCTGCCCAGCACCGGGTAGCGGTTGATGGCGCCGCCGTAGGGCTCCAGGTAGGCCAGCGAATACGCGTTGGGCGATGTCTTGAAGAAGCTGATGATGCGCTGCCAGTCGGCCGGGGTGAGCGGGGCGCTGATGTAGCCGCTGGCCTTGGTCTCTGCCGCGTTGTCGGGCAGGTTGTCGGGCAGCGTGTAGGGGTGGTCTTCCAGCCAGGTGTTCATCTCCGGGTAGGTGCCGGTCTTGTCCACCAGCAGCTGCGCGCTGGGAATGGCGAGCAGCGGCGCGATCGCCTGCAGCCCCGCCTCGCGCGGGCCGCAGAACATGCCCTGCACCATGTAGACCGGCACGCCGTTCTGGAACCCCAGGTTCATCATGTAGCCCAGTGCGTCGGGGGCGCCGGTCTTCATGAAACTCTTTTGCATCAGCGTGAGCACTTCGGCGGCATGGGCCTCGTCCCAGCTGATGGACCACGCCCACACCTGGTCGAGCGCAAACATGCGGTAGGTCACCTGCAGCAGCACGCCGAAGTTGCCGCCGGTGCCGCCGCGCATGGCCCAGTACAGGTCGGCGTGCTCCTGGGCGCTGGCCGTCACGATGCTGCCATCGGCCAGCGCCACGCGAAACGATTCCACCAGGTCGCTCTGGATGCCGAAGGCGCGCGAGGTGTAGCCATAGCCTCCGCCCTGCACGAACCCGCCCACCCGTACGCTGCCGCAGGCCCCGGTGGGCACGTGCCAGCCCGTGCTGTTCATGGCGCCGTTGAAGTGGTCGAAGTCCGTGCCCGGCCGCACGTGCACGCGCTGTGTGGAGGGGTCGAGCACCACACCCTGGATGTCGCTCAGGTCCACCACCATGCCGTTGTTGACCGAGTAGCCCGCCGTGCTGTGCCCGCCGGAGCGCAGCGCCACCCACAGGCCAAACCTTCGCGCAACCGCCAGGCATTCCAGCACGTCGCTCTCGCAGGCGCAGTACACGATGAGCTCGGGGTAGGCCTGGAATGCGGGGTTGGATTCCTGCCGCGCCTTGTCATAGTCCGGGCTGGAGGGCAGCACCACGCGGCCGACCAGCCGGCTTTCCAGCTGGGCCACGGCGTCCCAGGGCAGCGCATGGCTGGCGGCGGTGGGGGCGGTGTTCTGCGCGGCGAGCGAGCGGAAGTGCGCGACGCGCGCATCCTTGGCGATACGGGCAGGGCTTTTGCGATGGGCCATGGAAAGCGATCCTTTGTGAAAAACGCGGAGCCCCGTGTGTAACCGAAGCCTGTGCGTTTGACCAGTTCGCAATCGCCCGCAACGGGCGGCGCGCCGCAGCGGTCAGGCCGAGGACAGCGCCAGGTCGCCCGTGTTGCGGCGCACGCAGAACTTGCCACCCTGCTTGCCCGTGTACATGGCAGCATCCGCGAGCTTGAGCAGGCCCACAGCATCGCTGCTGTCGTGGGGTGCGATCGCGTAGCCAATGGTCAGGCCGACTTCGACCTGCACGCTGTTGCCCAGCGAGAACGGCGAGCGGAACGCATCCAGCAGCTTGTTGCCCAGCTCCTGCGCCTGCTGCACGCTGCTCAGTTGTCCGGTCATCACCACGAACTCATCGCCGCCCAGGCGCGCCACCACGTCGCTTTGCCGCACATGGCCCTGCAGCCGGCGCGTCACGGCGATCAGCAGCTCGTCGCCCACATCGTGGCCATACTGGTCATTCACGGGCTTGAAGCCATCGAGGTCCATCACGTACACCGCGAGCAGCTTGTCGGGGCCGCACCGCGAGAGCGCGGACGACAGTGCGATGTTGAGCCCGCGCCGGTTGGGCAGGCCGGTCAGCGGGTCGGTGTGCGCCAGCGAGTGCATCACGTCGCGCTCGCGGTTGGCATCGAGCGCCTCCCGGCGCAGCGCCTTGGTGCGCAGGCCCAGCACGCGCATGAACAGCAGCATGTCCAGCGTGGCACCGAACTGGAAGGAGTGCAGCGTCCAGAAGTTGACCGGCACCCACCCGTTGATGACCCCGATCACCGTGGCGGTGGAGACAAAATAGATCAGCCAGGCCAACAACAGGGCCGTGCCCACGCCATCGCCCCGCGCGGCGCGGCGCGCGGCGCCGGGAATGCCCATCAGCGCCGGCACCAGGCCCAGAACACTCACGATGGCAGCGATGGCGCGGGTGGAGATGGCATCCACTGCATAGGCCACCGCAAGCACGGCGCACAGCACGGCGCCCGCGCGCATGGCCCGCAGGAACCGGCTGCCGGGGCGGTCTCCCGCCAGCGCCTGGCTGATGAACAAGAACGAACCCCCGGTGGCCAGCAGCGCCGCCAGCGCCGCGACGTGCACCTCGTACCACAGGCTGTGGCTCCATAGGTATTGCCGGCCCACGCCGAACAGGTGCAGCGAGAACAGCAGGCTGCCCGAGGTGAGCAGCGCGTACTGGATGAACAGAGGCTCGCGCAGGCTGATCCACTGTGCCACGCTGTAGACCAGCAGGCACAGTGCCAGGCCGGTGAGCACGCCCTGCAGCATCTGCTCGTTGACGGCCTTGCTGAGCATGGCTGCGGGGGTGTGGAAGGCGATCGGCAGAATCATTGCGCCGCGGGTCTCGATGCGCACGAGCAGCTCGTACTCCAGCCCGGGCAGCAACTGCAGCGGCGCGGCATGCGAGCGGCTTTGCAGCGGGCGCTCGGAATAGGGCTGCAGGCTGCCCAGGGTGGCGCGCTGCGCCACGCTGCCGCCGGTGGTCAGGTAGACGTCGATGTGGTTCAGGTCCGCATGGTTGAAGTCCAGGATCCATTCGCCCCGGGACGCCGTCGGCACGGAAAACGGGATGCGCAGCCAGACCGCATCCGAGCGCATGCCCAGCGTGGCGCCCACGGTGGGTGGCAGCGCAAACTGGTGGCGCCGCGCCATCACGTCCTCCACCGCCAGTTCACGGCTCGGGTCCACCAGCAGGGTCGCGGCAGGCCAGGCGTCGATGGAGCCCCTGTCATCGTTCAGCACCAGCGGGGCGGCGCCGGCCAACGCCCCGGGGCTGGCGACGAGCGCCCAGAGCAGCATGAGGCAGGTCAGACAGCGCAGCCAGAGCCGGGTTGGCATGGGGGAAAGGGGGGGCGAGAGGGTGGCGGGGGCAGTCCAGTATAGGCTTCGCGCCGCTGCCGCACGTGGGACGGCCTGACGTGGAGCGGCGTCTCGTGAGGGGGCGAGACTCATGGCGGCCGTCTTCATTGGGCCAGGGCCCAGGGGCTGGGGTCGCGGCGAATGCACCGCTTGCCGGCCTGCTTGCCTGCGTACATCGCGGCGTCGGCCCGGCGGATCAGGTCCTGGGGCTCCAGCGCGTCGGCCGGGGCGAGCGCGTAGCCGATGGTCAGGCCCACGCGCAGCCGCAGATGGCTGAGCACGAACGGAGCCTCGAAAGCACGCAGCAGTGCCCGGCCCAGGTTTTCCGCATCCTCGGCGGTGGGCAGGTGGCGGGCCATGATGATGAATTCGTCGCCCCCCAGTCGGGCCACCAGGTCGGTGTCCTGACGCACGTTCGCTTGCAGCCGGTGGGCCACCGCCACCAGCAGGTCATCGCCCACGTCGTGCCCATGCACGTCGTTGACGGGCTTGAACCCGTCCAGATCCATGAGATAGACCGCCACCAGGTTGGCGGGGCCGCAGTCCGACAGGGCCCGGTTCAGCGCACTCTGCAGGCCGCGGCGGTTGCACAGCCCGGTCAGCGGGTCGCTGTGCGCGAGGGAGTGCATGAGGTCGCGCTCCCGCAGGGCCTCCTGCGCCTGCGCGCGCAGGGCGTTGGCGCGCAGGCCCATCACACGCAGGAAGAGCAGCATGTCCACCGTTGCACCGAGCTGGAACGAATGCACGGTCCAGAAGTTGGCGGGCACCCAGCCCTGCACCAGGCACACCATCAGCGCGGCAGCGGCCCCATAAACCACCCACGCCGCCAGCAGCGTGGCACCGATCGGGTCTTTCTGGCGCACCTTGCGCAGGGCGGCCGGCAGGCTGAGCAGCGAAGGGAGCATTCCCACCACGCTCATGTAGGCGATGGCGGCAGGCGCACTGACCACGCCGACCACAACGCCTGCACACACCGCAGCGGTGGCGAACGCACCCGCCCGCATGGCCCGCGCGTACCGGCTGTGGCGGCTTGGGGCCAGGGCCTCGCGCAGGAACAGAAACGAACCCACGAGCGCCAGCAGGCCGGCCACCAGGCCGCCGCGCCGGGCCATCCACGTGTTGCCGGGCCACAGAAACTGGTCGCCTATGCCAAAGAACTGGATGGAAAACCCCGCGCTGCCCAGAACCACCAGCGCGTAATAGGCAAACAGGCGGTCGCGCTGCGTGGCCCACTGCGTCAGGCTGTACATGAATAGGAAGAACGCCAGCCCGTTGAGCAGGCCCTGCAGCATCTGCTCGCCCAGGGCCTGGTGCATCTGGTCGGGCATTTCTCCGAGGGTGATGGGCAGGATCATCGGCCCGCTGGCCTGCACCCGGATCAGCAGGTCGTAGGGCTGTCCGGGCTCCAGCTGAAACGCCATGGCCGGGGTGCGGCTTGCGATCTGGCGTTGCGCGGGCTGACCGCTTCGCACCTGCTGCAGCACCTTGCCGCCGCTGGCCAGGTAGATGTCGGCCTGCAGCGAGCTGTAGCCCAGGTCCACCATCCAGGGCGTGCGCAGCTTTTCGGGCGCGATGAGTGGAATGTGCAGCCACATCGCGGCCCGGTGCACGCCCAGCGACCCGCCCCGCCGCGTCGGCGCCTCGAACTCGCCGAGCCGGGCCAGCATGTCTTCGGCGGTGCGCTCAAAGGTGGGGTCGGCCTGGAGCGTGATGGCTTCCCAGGCGTTGACCTGCGCCCCGCCCTGCGTCAGCACCAGCGGCGAGGCTGCGGCCACGGCAGCGGGCAGTGCAAACCACAGGAGCAGCGCGCCCACCCCACGGGCCAGACGGCGTCCCCAACGGCGATGCTGCGCCGTAAGCAGTGGCTGCAGCAGCCACAGCAGCCAACGCAGCCAACGCAGCCACCGCATGGGCCCATGCAGGCGCACGGCCCCTTGCACGTTGAGCAAGGGCCAAAGCGACGGCCGTGAGCGGGAATGCATGGGTGTGGCGGGCTGCGGCTAGGGCGAGGGCTGCACAGCGCCCGGCGGCGTCGCGCGGGCCTTGTCGTCTGCCAGGCCCCGGCTCCAGCTGCCGTGCGTGGTCAGCCGGTCTTCCAGCCGGTTCAGCCAGCGCGGTGCGTGGGGGTCGTCGCTCCAGGTGTGCACCACGTCGTCCACCTGGCTGAGCAGCTCGGTGGGCAGCTGCAGCGGGCGGGTCTGGCTCATCAGCACGCGGCTCATGAAGTGGTAGCCCAGCACGCGGGTGAGTGCCCGCACGATGGAAAAGCGCGGCAGCACCAGCCGCACCACCCGATCGACGGCACGCGCCAGTATCAGCACGCACCAGAACAGCAGGGCAGACAGCCAGGGCACGGGCCGGGTCAGGCCCAGGTCTTCGGCGGTGGCGCGCCCGCACAGGTAGCGGGTCATGAGCTCGGGGAAAGGCTTGACCACCGCCCAGGGCAGGCTGTTTTCCATCGTCAGCATCAGCGCCCGGCCCAGTGCGGGGCGCGGGTCGGGTGTGACCGGCTGGGCGCGGCCGCGCGCCTGCATGCGCGCCAGCAGCCGCTCGCCAGCGTCCATGGTGTCCACCATCAGCGAATCGTCAATGCCCAGGATGTGGCCCACCACGTTCCAGGCGTGCAGGTAGGCTTCCTCGTCGGCGCGTGGCAGCCCGATACCCAGACGCCGCATGCTGCGCAGGAACACATAGCCGAAGGTGAGCAGCGTGTAGGCCAGCTCTTCCTGGTTGCAGGGCAGGCCCTGGTCGTTCACGTTCCAGCCGCGTGCAAACAGCGTATGGAACATCGCGGGGCGCCCGCCCACGGCCAGCGGAGGTTGCGGGGCGATGCGAGCCTCGCCGCCCGCCTGCACTTGCCGGGCCGCGTCTTGCGGGCTGCCGTGCAGGATGAGGTTGCGGATGGTCGCGTGGATCAGGCGGACCTTGAGCACCTGCGCCACGCCGGCGCCGCGCTGCGACAGGCCGCCGTGCATCATCACCGGGAAGATCATGGCGGCCGTGGAGCGGATGCGGTACTCGGCGTTCTGCTCGAGCTGGCCCGAGGTGTGCAGCACGCTGGAGAGATCGGGCACCACATAGCACTCCGGCAGGCTGGCGCAGAACAGCAGGATGCACGAGAGCGCGCCGTGCTCCATGAAGATCTTTTCGGCCCGCTCGATCTTGCGCGCGTCGGCCCATGGGCGCAGCACCTGGGCGGTCTGCACATAGTGGTTCAGTGCCTGGGCCATGGCGGCATCCACGCCCGCGCCCTGGGCCGTCCAGCCGTTGAGCGCTGCGTTGTCCGTCCACTGCGCAAACAGCTGGTTCACCGTGTCGATGCGGTCCCACTGCGGCGCATCAAGCCCCACGTCGGCCGCAGGCCAATCGCCCAGGATGTCCGCCATGGTCTGGTCCGCCAGCGGGTCGGCCTGGTGCTGCATGGCCGCCAGCGCAGCGTCCGTCACGCTCTGGCGGGCGGGGGTGGCCGTGCCGTGCGCGGTCATGCGGCGGCCCTGGCTGGCGCGGTCCAGCGCTGGTAGCCCGCCAGCGCACACAGCAGCGGAATGCCCATCGCAAAGGGCGCAATGGAGCGGATCTCCACCGGGTTGCCCAGGATCATCTGGAAGATCATGTTGCTGCCATACAGAGCCAGCGGCACCAGCGCGTGGCGGCGCAGAAAGGGGCTGGACGGCTGCAGCGCCAGCTTGCGCACCGACAGGCGAAAGCCCATGATGATCACGAACGAAACGAACATCCAGCCCACGAAGCCCTGCACGGTTTCCCCGAACCAGGCGCCATCGGTCTTGGTCATGATCCAGGCCTTGAGGGTGTAGACCAGGTAGGGGTCGGCGCCCAGGTCGAACGCCGTGACGATCATCGCCGCCAGAAATGACAGCACGGCGGCATGGCCCAGGCCCTGCGCCCCGTCCACGGGGCTTTGCCAGACGATCAGGTTGGCGATCACGTAGCACGAATAGGTCAGCGAGAACCACATCAGCGGAATCACGATGGGCACGTCGCCCAGGCGCGGGCCCAGCACGTCGGTGTAGGTGTATTCGCCAAAGAACCAGCCGTGGGACGAGCCCATCTGTTCGGCAAACCAGCCAAAACACACGGCAATCGCCATGAACTGCAGCGTGGGCCTTGCGCCCAGCAAGTGGGTGGCACTGGCCCAGCAGCAGGCGAACATCACCACCGACGCCACCACCAGCGCCAAGGTGGTGTCGTTGTGGGTGCGAAACGCAATGAGGATCAGGTAAGCGGCCAGCAGCACATAGCTCAGCACAGGCAGGCGCGAGGCCCAACGGGACGGAATGGACATGGCGGGTGTATCACGCTGTAACAACCCGCCAGTGTAGGGGATTGCTCCCCGCAGGGCGAACACTGTTTGCGCATGGCTGCACGCGAATTGACCGCACTTTTCCGGCGATCAGCACCGGTTGTTGCGTGTTAGCAGCGTTTGTCGGCCCAGCGCGCACGTGCCCATGGCCGACGCGGCACCTCAGCCTTGGGGTGGGTGGATGGCCGCCAGGTTCAGCAGCGCCGCCTCGATGGCCGCTGCGGTGGCCAGGGGCTGTTCCATGGGGAACAGGTGGCTGCCGTCCAGCATGGTGATGCGGCCCTGGGTGATGCGCATGGTCATGGCCATGCCCACCTGCCGCATCTCGTCCGATCCGCGCCCGCCGATGAAGGCTGCGGGGCACTGCAGGGGGTGGGCCGCGAGCAGGCGCGCCAGGTTGTGGGGCAGCGTGTTGTAGATGGCGGTCTCCACCGCCCGGTCAAACCCCAGCACGCGCTTGCCCTCGTGGTCCTGCAGGCCGTGGGTGATGTAGTCCTGCAGCACCTGCGCGTCCCAGCGCGCAAAGGCCTTCTTCTTGCGGAAGTGTTCCAGCGCCTCCTCGTTGCTGGCCCAGCTGAAGCGGCGCTGGCGGCTGACACGGCCCGGTGAAATGGAGCCCACGACCTGGGCGCGTTTGGCCACGCCGACCACATTGGCCTTCCAGCCGCCGATCAGGGGGGAGTCGATCAGCAGCACGCCGCGCACCAGATGGGGATGGCGGGCGGCCGCCATGACGCTCAGAAAGCCGCCCAGCGAGTGGCCCACCAGGAACACCCGCTCGCCCAGGCGCTCGACCTGTTCGGTGGCGTAGTCGGCCAGATGCTGCACCAGATGGGGCCAGTTGCTGGTGACGGGGTAGCGGGGGTCGTGGCCGTAGCGCTCCACGGCATGGACCGCAATGCCCCGGGCCTGCAGGTGCCCGAAGAGAACGCGGTAGGTGCTGGCAGGAAAGCTGTTGGCGTGCGAGAAAACAATCGGGAGCATGGAGGAGGGCGCAGGAAAAGCGTGGGCAGAGGCAGAAGGGTCGGCCGCCGTGCGCCGCGCCTGCTGCCCCATCGCTCCGAAGCAGTGAATGAATCCGGCGCGGGCGGGCGGGCGGGCGGACGGGGCCCGTTCGCGCTGTCTCAGATGAGCCGGTCCGTCTGGTTGGTGATCTTCTTGAGCGGCTTGCTGCGCGCGGGGTTCACCATGATGGGCACATCGGTCGAGCCGCCGGCCCAGGCCGGGTCTTCGATGCTGTCGAACACCTGGCGCAGCTTCAGCCCCCAGTTGTCGTGCAGCATGCGGAAGTAGGGGTTGTGCTCGTCGATGCAGACGATCTTGTCGGTGGCGAAACGGTCGGCCTCGTAGACCACCAGGTCCAGCGGCAGGCCCACCGACAGGTTGGATTTGAGCGTGCTGTCCATGGACACCAGCGCGCACTTGGCAGCCTCGTCCAGCGGGGTTTCGGGGGTGAGCACGCGGTCGAGCACGGGCTTGCCGTATTTCGACTCGCCCACCTGGAAGTACGGCGTCTCGGTGGTGGCCTCGATGAAGTTGCCGGCCGAGTACACCTGGAACAGGCGCATGCCCTCGCCCTTGATCTGCCCGCCGAACACCATGGACACGTTGAAGTCCACCCCTGAGCGCTTGAGCGCCGCACCATCGCGTTCGTGCACATGGCGCACCGCCGCACCCAGCACGCGGGCCGCGTCGAACATGCTCCTGGCGTTCCAGATCGTGATGACCTCGCCGCTTTCGGAGTCCTTGATCTGCTCGGTCTGAAGGATCTCGCGCACCGACTGCGAAATCGACAGGTTGCCTGCGGACAGCAGCACCATGAAGCGGTCGCCGGTCCGCTCGTACACCATCATCTTGCGGAACGAACTGATCTGGTCCAGACCGGCATTGGTGCGGGAGTCGGACAGAAAAACCAGCCCGGCGTTGAGTTTGATGGCGACGCAATACGTCATGGGAAAAGTGGGATCACTGAAACGAGAGAACCCGCGAGTTTAGTGCGATGTGCTGCCAAGCACTGCGGGCGGGGGGCTGCAACGCGCGGCACCGTGGCAGACCATCAATGAAAAATTGATAGCAATAAATCGTTTGTAGATAAGCGTTAGGCAGGTATTTTGATGAATATTTTGCGGGGTGAATGTATCCACGGGCCGCTCCCGGCACCCGGTGCGAGGGGCTTTGCCGTGCCCGTCGGCGCCGTCGGCACGGCAGACCTATCATCCGCCGGTTCATCTCAAAGGGAATCTGCTGTGTCGACTCGTACGTTTGCTCTGTGGCGCCGCCGCCCGCGGTCGGTGGGCCTGCTCGGACGCCCCGCTTGCGCCGACCGCAACGCGCCGGGTGTGTCAGGTGCCGCGCGCGATGGTGGGTTGGCAAGCGTGTTGCGGGCGCACGTGCCCCGCGTTCTGGCGGGTCTGTGTGCAGCGGCGCTGGCGGCCTGTGGCGGGGGTGGCGACAGCCCCGCACCACCGGCCGAGCCGGTGCCGGCACCGTTGCGGTCGGGCCAGCTGGAGTCCTCAGCCCTGCTGCGCAGCATCCCGGTGGCAGACATATCCGCCGCCGTGGCGGGCAAGGAATCGCTGGCCGAGGGTGTGGTGCCGCGCTACAGCGTGGCCGCCTACCGCATCGAATACATCACCCAGGACGCCGACGGCAAGGAGGTGCGTGCGTCGGGACTGGTCAGCGTGCCGCAGAAACCCCCGGGCGCCGCAAGCCCGGTGCTCAGTTACCAGCACGGCACCATCTTTCGCGACGCCGAGGCGCCCAGCAACAACGCGGTGGCGTCCGAGGTGGCCGTGGTGCTCGCATCGCAGGGCTATATCGTGCTCGCGCCCGATTACGTGGGGTTTGGCGCATCCCGCAACACCCCCCATCCCTACCTGCTGTCGCGCCCGTCGGCGGCGGCCACCGCAGATTTCCTGACAGCGGCGCGCACCTGGCGGGCCCAGGCGCAGGTGGCCGACAACGGCCAGCTCTTTCTGACGGGGTATTCGGAAGGTGGGTACGTGACCATGGCCGCGCACCGCGCTTTGCAGGAGAGCGGCTCGCCCCACCTGCAGCAACTGCGCATGGCGGTGGTCGGGGCGGGGCCCTACAACGTGCAGGCCACCATGGACGGACTCGTGGACCTGGTACGCCAGGAACAGCCTGCCCTGGGCGCGCTGCTCAACCCGGGGCTGCTTCGGTATTTGGGCGGCAGCGTGCAGCGCGAGGTGCGCAGGCTGCTGCTGCGCGCCCTGATACCGGGCGACGCCGATGTGGCCTACGACACCCGCTTCATCGACCGCTTCCTGGCCGATGACGTGCGCTACCTCTCCGACCACAGCAATGTGTACGACTGGAGCCCCGGCGTGCCCGTGCGGCTCTACCACGGGCGCGACGACCGCACCGTGCCCTATTCCAGCGCTGTGAGCACCGTGCGCGCCATGCACCAGCGTGGCGCGGGCGATCGCGTCAGCCTGACGGACTGCAGTGCGCAGCCCGCCGGACACATGCAGTGCGTGCCGCCCTTCATCCTCTTCATGCTCGGGCAGTTCGGTCAGGTGGCGCGGGATCTGTGAGCGTGCAGGCGGCCCTGCCCTGGCCCCGGCGGCTGCCGCCCCCTGGCGCCTGGCGCGCCGCCGGGGCTGCAAAGCCCCGACGCCCGTCAGCCCTCTGACACCATCTTCTTGAGCTGGTACAGCGCATCCAGCGCTTCGCGCGGGCTGAGCTGGTCGGGGTGGATGGCGGACAGGGCGGCTTCGAGCGGGCTGGCGCCTGCGCCCTCTGGCGCCGGGGGCGCTGCAAACAGGTCCACCTGCAGGTCGTCCTCGCCAGCGCGCTCTTCCAGGGCGGCGAGCGCGTGGCGCGCGTGGTGCAGCACGGGCGAGGGCATGCCCGCCAGCTTGGCCACCTGGATGCCATAGCTGCGGCTGGCCGGGCCGGGCTGGATTTCGTGCAAGAAGACGATGTCGGTGCCGCTCTCGGCGGCGCTCACGTGCATGTTGATGGCGTGCCGCGCCCGGGCGGGCAGCTCGGTCAGCTCGAAGTAGTGGGTGGCGAACAGCACGAAGGCGCGGGTCTTGTCGTGCAGGTGCGTGGCGATGCCGCTGGCCAGCGCCAGGCCGTCGAACGTGCTGGTGCCCCGGCCGATCTCGTCCATCAGCACCAGGCTGTGCGGCGTGGCGGCGTGCAGTATTTGCGCGGCCTCGGTCATCTCCAGCATGAAGGTCGACTGCGCGTTGGCCAGGTCGTCGGCTGCGCCGATGCGCGTGTGGACGGCGTCGATGGGCCCCAGGCGGCAGCTGGCGGCGGGCACGTGGCTGCCCATGCTGGCCAGCAGCACGATCAGCGCCACCTGGCGCATGTAGGTCGACTTACCGCCCATGTTGGGGCCGGTGATGACCTGCATGCGCGTGTTGGCGTTCAGCCGCGTGTGGTTGGCGATGAAGCTGCCACTCGATGTCTCGGCCAGCCGCGCCTCCACCACCGGGTGGCGGCCGCCTTCGATCTCGATGCAGGGCTCGGGCACAAACTGCGGTGCGCACCAGTTCAGGGTGAGCGAGCGCTCGGCCAGCGTGCACAGCACGTCGAGCGTGGCGAGCGCCTGGGCCAGGCGCGTGAGTTGCGGCACGTGGGGCTGCAGCTGGTCGAGGATCTGCTCGTACAGCCACTTCTCGCGCGCCAGGGCGCGCTCGCTGGCCGACAGGGCCTTGTCCTCGAAGGCCTTGAGCTCGGGCGTGATGAAGCGCTCGGCGTTCTTCAGCGTCTGGCGGCGGCGGTAGTCGTCGGGCACCTTGGTGGCGTGGCTGCTCGTCACCTCGATGTAGAAGCCATGCACCTTGTTGAACTGCACGCGCAGGTTGGGAATGCCGGTGCGCGCCTTCTCGCGGGTTTCCAGCTCCAGCAGGAAGTCGTCGCAGTTCGTCTGGATGGCGCGCAGCTCGTCCAGCTCGGTGTCGAAGCCATTGGCGATCACGCCGCCGTCGCGCACCAGGGCGGCGGGCTCTTCGGCAATGGCGGCGCACAGCAGGGCGGTGCAGCCCTCGGGCGGGTGCAGGTTGGTAAAAATTTCAGCCAAAAACGGCTCTGGCGCTTGCGCAGAAAGCGCTAATAGCTCTGATTTTTGTAGCGTCTTGCACAGCGCCACCAGCTCGCGCGGGCGCACCTGGCGCAGCGCGATGCGCGCCGTGATGCGTTCCACATCGCTCACGCCCTTGAGTTCGCCGCGCAGCGTGGCCCAGGGGCCGCTGCCGCCGCCCGCACCCCCCGCGCCCCGCAAGGCGGTGGTGGCCGACAGGCGCTGGCGCGCCTCGGTGCGGTCGCGGCGCGGCTCCAGCAGCCAGGTCTTGAGCAGGCGGCTGCCCATGCCGGTCATGCAGGTGTCGAGCAGCGAGAACAGGGTGGGCGCATCGTCGCCGCGCAGGGTCTTGACGAGTTCGAGGTTGCGGCGCGTGGTGGCGGGCAGGTCGATCAGGTCGTCGCCGCGCTGCACCTGCACGCTGTGCACGTGCGTGAGCGTGCGGCCCTGCGTGTGTTCGGCATACGCCAGCAGCCCGGCGGCGGCGGCGTGCGCCTCGCCCAGGTCCTGCGCGCCCCAGGCCTGCAGGCTGGCCGCGCCCAGGTTTTCGAGCAGCTTGCGCTCGCCCAGGGCGCTGTCGAACTGCCAGTCGGGCCTGGGGCTCATCGGGCAGTGGAAGGCGCCGCCCTGGCGCAGCACCTGCAGCTGCTGCTCGAAGCGGTCGGTCACACCGGCGCTGTAGATCAGCTCGCTGGGCGCCACGCGGGCCAGCCAGCCGCCGAGTTCGTCATGGGCGCATTCGGCCAGAAACACGCGGCCCTGCGTCACGCTCAGCCAGGCCAGGCCGCAGCGCGCGCGCGGCGCCTGGTGCACCGCCATCAAAAGCGATTCGGATTTGTCGGACAGCAGTTCGGTGTCGGTCAGCGTGCCGGGCGTGACCACGCGCACCACCTTGCGCTCCACGGGCCCCTTGGTGGCGCCCACCTCGCCCACCTGCTCGGCAATGGCCACCGACTCGCCCATCTTGATCAGGCGTGCGAGGTAGTTCTCGAGCGCATGGAAGGGCACGCCCGCCATCACCACCGGCTGCCCGCCCGACTGGCCCCGCTGCGTGAGCGTGATGTCCAGCAGGCGCGCGGCCTTCTCGGCGTCCTTCCAGAAGACCTCGTAGAAGTCGCCCATGCGGTAGAAGAGCAGCGTCTCGGGGTGCCCCGCCTTGAGGGCGAGGTACTGGGCCATCATGGGCGTGTGATGCTCAAACGTGTCGGACATGCAGGGCGCTTCTCAAAAATGAGGCGAGGACTTTAGCAGTTCGGTCATCGGGTTTCCCCTGGGTCCATGCGGCCCTGGTTACACGGCTTTGTTACGTTTGGACATATTCTTGGCTGTATGCTGGCAGCTGGTGCCAATGGCAGGCGCCGTCCTGTGTTGTGAAGGCGTCTCTCCCAACCCCATGGATTCCAAGGTTTCAGGGCAGCTGTGATTTCCTCCGAACTGTTGGCCGACCTCCTCGCTCCCGAGGGCGAGGGACTCATTGAGCCCTTGGCGCAGGCGCGCCTGCAAGCCCTCGTCGATGCCCTGCCGGTGGCGTTGATGGAGTTTCGGCTGCAGCAGGGCCAGCTGCAGTTGCTGGCCGCCAACGGTGCGGCGCGGCGCATGCCCGGCCTGGGCGCGGTGCGCACGCCCGGCGCGCTGGCCAGCGAGGTGTTCGACCAACTGGCCCACACGTCGCTGGTGGAGCAGCTGCAGGGCGTGGTGCACCTGGGTGCGCCGCTGGAATGCCGACAGGTGGTGCGCGAGCCGGGCCGCCTCTTGGTGGCGTGGGACCTGTCGGCCCGCCGTGTCACCCCCGATTGCATCGTGGTGACGGTGCGCGACGCGACCGAGGCCGAAACACTGCGTGCGGCCTTGAACACCTCCGAACGCGCGCTGGAAGAAGCGCGGCGCGAGCTGCGCGAGCAGACCGACGTGTTCAACACCATGGAGAGTCTGGCCCGCGCCGGCCACTGGCGGCGCATTGAAGACCCGGGCGAGACCGTGCTGCTGTGGTCGCCCGGGCTGTGCCACATCGCTGGCTTCGAGCAGCAGGAATGGGTGGACCCCGAGCGCGCCGTGAGCGGCATCCTGCCCGAAGACCGCGCCGCGTTCGAACGCGTGCGCCAGCGGGGCCATGGGGCGGATGTGGAATACCGCTGGCGGCGCCCCGATGGCGAGGTGCGCTGGATGCGCTCGCGCGTGCAGCGCACGCTGCCGCGCGACGGGGTGCAGGTGGTCATGGGCGTGGTGCAGGACGTGACCGAGGAGCACCGCGCTGCCGAGCAGCTGCGCGAGCAGCTGCTGTTCATCCAGCGCATCGCCAGCCGCATCCCGGGTTTCATCTACGAATACCGCCTGCACGCCGATGGCGGCACCAGCGTGCAGTACATCAGCGATGCCGTGCGCGAGTTCATGGGGGTGGAGCCGCACGAGGTCACGGCCGACCATGGCGTGCTCATGCACCGGGTGGAGCCCGAAGACCTGCCCCAGGTCCAGCGCTCGGCCATCAACTCGGTGCGCAAGCTGGTGCCCTGGCAGTGCGAATACCGCGTGCGCATGCCCGACGGCAGCACCCGCTGGCACATGACCAATGCGATCCCGCACCGCGAGGCGGACGGCTCGGTGGTGTCGCACGGGTTCACCATGGACATCACCGACCGCAAGCGTGCAGAGCAAGAGATCGAACGCCTGGCCTTCTACGACGCCCTGACCGGCCTGCCCAACCGCCGCCTGCTGCTCGATCGCCTGCAGCGCTCCATCGCCGCCTGCCAGCGCACCCGCAACCAGGGCGCCCTGCTGTTCATCGACCTCGACAACTTCAAAGACCTCAACGACACCCTGGGCCACGACATGGGCGACCAGCTTTTGTCGCAGGTGGCCGCCCGCCTGGTGGGCAGCGTGCGCGAGGCCGACACCGTCGCGCGCTTTGGCGGCGACGAATTCGTCGTCATGCTCGACAACCTCAGCAGCGAACTGCAGGACGCCGCCGGCCAGGCCGAAACCGTCGCAGAAAAACTCCTGGCCAGCCTGAACCAGCCCTTCGAACTCGACGGCGGCCAGCACTACAGCACCCCCAGCATCGGCATCGCCCTCTTTGGCGACACCCGCCTCACCGTCGACGAACTCCTCAAACGCGCAGACCTGGCCATGTACCAGGCCAAAGCCGCAGGGCGCAACACCCAGAGATTCTTCGACCCCGACATGCAGGCCGCCGTCAACGCCCGCTCCAACCTCGAAGCCGACCTGCGCCAGGGCCTGGCCCGGGGCGAACTGCTCGTGCACTACCAGCCCGTGGTCGACCACCACGCCCAGCTGCTGGGCGCCGAAGCCCTCGTGCGCTGGCGCCACCCCCAGCGCGGCATGATCAGCCCCGCAGCATTCATCCCCCTGGCCGAGCAGACCGGCCTCATCCTGCCCCTGGGCCAATACGTGCTGCAGACCGCCTGCGAACAGCTCGCGCGCTGGGGCCAGCACAAAAGCACCGCCCACCTGTCCATCGCCGTCAACGTCAGCGCCCGGCAATTCCGCCAGCCCGGCTTCGTGGCCGAAGTGCTGCACGCGCTACGCAGCCACAACGCCGACCCGAAAAAACTCAAGCTCGAACTCACCGAAAGCCTGCTCTTGGGCGACGTGGAAGACACCATCGCGCGCATGGTGCAGCTCAAGAGCGAAGGGGTGGGGTTTGCGCTCGATGACTTCGGCACCGGCTACTCCAGCCTGTCCTACCTCAAGCGGCTGCCGCTGGACCAGGTGAAGATCGACCAGAGCTTCGTGCGGGACGTGCTGACGGACCCGAACGACGCGGCGATCGTGCGCACGATATTGGCGCTGGCCAAGAGCCTGGACCTGGAGGTGGTGGCCGAAGGGGTGGAGACCACGGGGCAGCTGGGGTTCCTCCGGCTGCACGGGTGCGAGGGGTTCCAGGGGTATCTGTTCGGGCGGCCCAGCTCCATCGAGATGTTCGTGCGCGAACACGACCTGGGCCACCCGGCCGTTGCACCGGCTTCGACCCATGGCACCCCGCAGGCCCGGGCGGCCGCGCCCGCCCCGGGCGGCGCGGGGGACGCGGCGTGAACGGCACCGGCATCCTCTGGGTGGACAGCGACACCCAGCATGCCGCCGCCGCCCGCCGGATGATGGCCGCGCGCCACCCCGACTGGCGGGTGGTGAACAGCCCCACCCCGGAGACCGCGCTGGCGCCCCTGGCCTCGCAGTCGTGGGCCGCCGTGGTGCTGTGCCTGCGTCCCACGGTGCACGAGCTGCCCAGCCTGCTGGAGCTGTGCGCCGGTTGCCCCGTGCTGATGTGCATCGATGCCGCCCAGGAAGCCCTGGCAGCACGCGCCTTCCGCTGCGGGCTCGGAGACTACGTGCTGCGCGACACGGAGCCCGACGGCGTGGCCCATCTCGGCGAGCTGCTGCATCGCCTGGCGGCCCTCATCCAGAGCAGCGGCAACGGCAAGGGCCAGCCCGTGCGCATGGTGGACGCCCGCATCTGGCAGGAGGCGCTGACCATGCTGCAGGAGCAGCGCTCGGCCTTGCAGGCCACGCTGGCCAGCATGAGCCAGGGCATCTTCAAGACCGGGCCCGACGGGCGCATCACGGTCTACAACGAACGCGTGCTGGAGCTACTGAACCTGCCGGAATCGCTGATGGCCGCCCGCCCCACGCTGGCCGACCTGACGAGCGTGCAGGCCGAACGCGGCGACTTCGGCGAGGGTTACAGCCTGGTGGACCGGCGCGGTCATGGCTACGTGGCGGGCGGCGCCAGGGATGCGGCCCCGGCCGTGTACTGGCGCACCACGCGCGACGGGCGTACCTTCGAGGTGCGCACATCGCCGCTGCCCGATGGGGGACTGGTGCGCACCTTCACCGACGTGAGCGACTATGTGCGCGTGGAGAACGAGCTGCGCGAAAGCGAGGCGCGGTTCCGCTCGCTGTCCGACCTGTCGTCCGACTGGTACTGGGAGCACGACGCCGAGGGCCGCTTCGTGCAGTTGGCTGGCGACCTGAGCGTCAACGGCATCCCGCTGTCCAGCGTGATGGGCCGCACGCGCTGGGAGATTGGCGCGCTCAACATGAGCGACACCGACTGGGCCGCACACCGCGCCGTGCTGCAGGCGCAGCAGCCGTTTCGCGACCTGGAGCTGCAGCGCCAGCGCCCGGACGGCAGCATGCACTGGATTTCCGTCAGCGGCGTGCCCGTGTTTGGCAGCGACGGCGCCCTGCGCGGCTACCGGGGCGTGGGCCGCGACATCACCGAGCGCAAGCGGGTGGAAAGCCAGATCGAGCAACTGGCGTTTTACGACGCGCTCACCGGCCTGCCCAACCGCCGCCTGCTGGTCGACCGGCTGCAGCGTGCGCTGGCGGCTGTGCAGCGCAGCAACGCGCAAGGTGCGCTGCTGTTCATCGACCTCGACAACTTCAAGGACCTGAACGACACCCTGGGCCACGATACCGGCGACCAGTTGCTGGTGCAGGCCGCGCAGCGCCTCAAGGGCTGCGTGCGCGAGGTCGACACCGTGGCCCGCTTCGGTGGCGACGAATTCGTGGTGCTGGTGGAGGGCCTGAGCGAGGATGCCCACCATGCCAGTGCCGAGGCCGCGCTGGTGGCCAGCCACATCGCCAACTCCCTGGGCAAGCCCTATGTGCTGGGCGACACCAGCCACCACAGCACGCCCAGCATCGGCATCGCGCTGTTTGGCGTGCAGGCGCACTCGGTGGACGAACTGCTCAAGCACGCCGACCTGGCCATGTACCAGGCCAAGGCTGCGGGCCGCAACACCCAGCGCTTTTTTGACCCTGACATGCAGGCCGCCGCCACCCACCGCGCGGCGCTGGAGGCCGACCTGCGCCGGGGCCTGCAGCAGGGCGAGCTGGTGCTGTACTACCAGCCCGTGGTCGACGGAATGGGCCGTCTGCAGGGCGCAGAGGCGCTGGTGCGCTGGCAGCATCCACGCCGGGGCCTGGTGTCGCCGGCCGAATTCATTCCGCTGGCCGAGCAGACCGGCCTGATCCTGCCCCTGGGGCAGTGGGTGCTGGAGGCGGCCTGCGCCCAGCTGGTGGCCTGGTCGCACAGCGCGCTCACGCGGCAGTTCTTCCTGTCGGTGAACGTGAGCGTGCGGCAGTTTCGCCAGCCCGATTTTGTGGAGCAGGTGCTGGGTGCGCTGAATGCCAGTGGTGCCAACCCCGAGCGGCTGAAGCTGGAGCTGACCGAGAGCCTGTTGCTGGCCGACGTGGAGGACATCATTGCGCGCATGGAATACCTGCGCCGCTTTGGCGTGGGCTTCTCGCTGGACGACTTTGGCACCGGCTATTCGAGCCTGAGCTATCTCAAGCGCCTGCCGCTGGACCAGCTCAAGATCGACCAGGGCTTTGTGCGCGACCTGCAGACCGACCCCAACGATGCGGCCATCGTGCGCACCATCCTGGCCCTGGCCGACAGCCTGGACCTGGCTGTGGTGGCCGAAGGGGTGGAAACCACAGGGCAGCTGGAGTTTCTGCAGCGCCACGGCTGCAAGTCGTTTCAGGGCTACCTGTTCGGCCGGCCCATGCCGCCCGAGGTGCTGGAGCGCGCGCTGCGGCCAGCGCTATGACCCCCACCGGCTGCGCGGGCCGGGGCGGCCGGGCCCGCATGCCGGCCTGCGCGGCGCACAATGGCCGCATGACCTGTGCCTTCCACACTCCCGCCTTCGTGATGTTGCTGCAGCCCTTCGAGCGGGCGTGTTTCTCGCATGAGGGAGCAGCCTGGCGATGAGAAAGCAGGTGGTGGTGGCCGGGGGCGGCATTGGCGGTTTGGCGGCGGCGCTTGCGGCATCGAAGGCCGGCTGGGACGTGCGGCTGTTCGAGCGCGCGGCGGCCTTCAGCGAGGTGGGGGCGGGCGTGCAGGCCGGGCCGAACGTGGTGCGCTGCCTGCAGGCGTGGGGCCTGCAGGGCGCGCTGGAGGCGGTGGCCGCCTTCCCGGACAGCCTGCGGGTGCGCAGCGCCGTGAGCGGCCAGGAGCTGGCCCGGCTGGCGCTGGGCGCCACGGCGGTGGAGCGCTATGGCGCGGCCTACGCCACCCTCCACCGTGCGGACCTGCACGGCCTGCTGCATGCGGCCGTCCAGCAGGCCACCCCCACCCAGCTTCATCTGGACGAAGCCATCGACGCCTTTGACGATGCCGACGGCGTGGTGACCGTGCGCACCCGCCGGGGCAAGGCCGTGGAGAGCGACGCGCTCATCGGCGCGGACGGCCTGTGGAGCCGCACGCGCAGCCAGTTGCTGGGCGCGGCAGCGCCGCGTGTGACCGGCCACCTGGCCTACCGTGCGCTGGTGCCGCAGCAGGCGCTGCCCGCCGCGCTGCGCACCGCGCAGGTCACCGCCTGGCTGGGGCCGCGCCTGCACGCCGTGCAATACCCCGTGCGCCGGGGCGAGCTGCTGAACCTGGTGGTCATCGTGCAGGGGCCTGTGCCCAGCGATCTGGAAGACTGGGACCATGCCGCACAGGCCCAGGGGCTGGACCACGCGCTGCAGGGCACCTGCACCGCGCTGCAGGACCTGGTGCGCAACGTGGGTGACGTCGGTGAGGCGGGTGGTACGGGCTGGCGCCTGTGGCCGCTGTGCGACCGCCCCCCGCTGCGCAGCGCCGACGACATGGCCCGGGGCCTGGTGGCCCTGCTGGGCGATGCGGCCCACCCCATGCGTCCCTATCTCGCACAGGGTGCGGGCATGGCCATTGAAGATGCGGTGGAGCTGCAGCGCGCGCTCTCCATGCACGATCTGGAGGTGCCGCTGCAACTGAGGCGCTATGCCCTCAACCGCTGGCAGCGCAACGCGCGCGTGCAGGCCCGGTCCGTGCGCAACGGGCGCGTCTTTCATGCCACGGGCCTGGTGCGCTGGGGGCGGGACTGGTCGCTGCGCCTGTTGGGCGAGCGTGTGCTGGATGTGCCCTGGCTGTACCGGGGCGAAGGCGTGGGCGAGCCACCGTTGTAGGCCTTGCCCAACGCCCCGCGCAACGCGGGCAGGCATGGGTGCAGGCACCCCAAAAATCGGCCCCGGTTGTCAGGGTATTCATGGGCACGCGAAACAATTTCGGGGTGAACTTGCGCAGTGTGCCACGCTCTACCGGTGTGTGTGCAATGCGCCGAAAAGGCAACGGATGGCTCCACGAATTCGCTGTTCAAGCGCAGTGTGTGGTGCTAAAAAGAGCCAAGCCGGTTAGCGAATTCCCGTGCAACCCCGTGGCACGGCCTGCGCCCCACAGGCCATGCCCTCACAGGAGGCCGTATGGATGCCATCAGCAATTTCGCCGCGCGCTACGCCCGTGGCCGCGAAGAAGAAATGTCCGTCGACGAGTACCTTGCCGAGTGCAAGCGCGACCCGATGGCGTATGCCACCGCTGCGCAGCGCATGCTGGCTGCCATCGGCGAGCCCGAGATGGTGGACACGCGCAATGACCCGCGCCTGTCGCGCATCTTCGCCAACAAGGTCATCAAGCGTTACCCCGCGTTTTCAGAGTTCTATGGCATGGAAGATGCCATCGAGCAGGTGGTGAGCTTCTTCCGCCATGCTGCGCAGGGGCTCGAAGAACGCAAGCAGATCCTGTATCTGCTGGGCCCCGTGGGTGGCGGAAAAAGCTCCATCGCAGAGCGGCTCAAATACCTCATGCAGAAGGTGCCCTTCTATGCGCTCAAGGGCTCGCCGGTCAATGAGTCGCCGCTCGGCCTGTTCGATGCGATGGAGGACGGCCCCGTGCTGGAAGAGCAGTTCGGCATCCCCCGGCGCTACCTGCAGCGCGTGCTGTCGCCCTGGGCCGTGAAGCGGCTGGAAGAATACGGTGGCGATATCCGCCAGTTCCGCGTCGTCAAGCGCTACCCCAGCATCCTGAAGCAGGTGGGCATCGCCAAGACCGAGCCGGGTGACGAGAACAACCAGGACATCTCCAGCCTGGTGGGCAAGGTCGACATCCGCAAGCTGGAAAGCTTTGCGCAGGACGACACCGACGCCTACAGCTACAGCGGTGGTCTGTGCCTGGCCAACCAAGGGTTGCTCGAATTTGTGGAAATGTTCAAGGCGCCCATCAAGGTGCTGCACCCGCTGCTCACGGCCACGCAGGAAGGCAACTACAAAGGCACCGAAGGCTTTGGCGCGATTCCGTTCGATGGCGTGGTGCTGGCCCACAGCAATGAGAGCGAGTGGAAGGCCTTTCGCAACAACAAGAACAACGAGGCGTTTCTCGACCGCATTTACATCGTCAAGGTGCCGTACTGCCTGCGCGTGAGCGAGGAAACCCGCATCTACGAAAAGCTCATCCGCGAGTCGTCGCTGGGCAACGCCGTGTGCGCGCCCGGCACGCTCAAGATGATGTCGCAGTTCGCCATCCTCACACGCCTGAAGGAGCCCGAGAACTCCAGCATCTTCAGCAAGATGCAGGTGTACGACGGCGAGAGCCTGAAAGACACCGACCCGCGCGCCAAGAGCTACCAGGAATACCGCGACTACGCCGGCGTGGACGAAGGCATGACCGGCATCTCCACGCGCTTTGCGTTCAAGATTCTCTCGAAGGTGTTCAACTTCGACAGCGCCGAGGTAGCGGCCAACCCGGTGCATCTCATGTATGTGCTGGAGCAGCAGATCGAGCGTGAGCAGTTCCCCGCCGAGCTGGAGACCAAATACACCGGCTACATCAAGGAGTTTTTGTCGCCGCGCTACGCCGAATTCATCGGCAAGGAGATCCAGACCGCGTATCTGGAGAGCTACAGCGAGTACGGCCAGAACATCTTCGACCGCTACGTCACGTATGCGGACTACTGGATCCAGGACAACGAGTACCGCGACACCGACACCGGCGAGGTCTTCGACCGCAGCGCACTCAACGCCGAGCTGGAAAAGATCGAGAAGCCCGCAGGCATCGCCAACCCCAAGGACTTCCGCAACGAGATCGTCAACTTCGTGCTGCGCGCCCGGGCCAACAACCAGGGCAAGAACCCCAGCTGGACCAGCTACGAAAAACTGCGCCTGGTGATCGAGAAGAAGATGTTCTCGAACACCGAAGAGCTGCTGCCCGTGATCAGCTTCAACGCCAAGGCCAGCGCCGAAGAGGCCCGCAAGCACGAAGACTTCGTCACCCGCATGGTGGACAAGGGCTACACGCCCAAGCAGGTGCGCCTGCTCTGCGAGTGGTACCTGCGCGTGCGCAAGAGCAGCTGAAGGCCCGGTAACGCCGCGGGTGCGGCGCCCGGGGGCCAAGGAGCAAGGAGATGCCATTGCAAATCATCGACCGCCGGCTCGCAGGCAAGAACAAATCGGTGGGCAACCGCGAGCGTTTTGTTCGGCGATACAAGGAGCAGATCGCCGACGCGGTGCGCCGTGCTGTCTCCGAGCGCGACATCCGCAACATCGAGCAGGCCGAGAACATCACCATCCCCAAGAAGGACATCAGCGAGCCCTTGTTCCACCACGGCCAGGGCGGCATCCGCGACACGGTGCACCCCGGCAACACCGACCATGTGCGCGGCGACCGCATACAGCGGCCGCAGGGCGGGGCAGGGGGGCGTGGCTCGCAGGCCAGCGACAGCGGCGAGGGCGAAGACGACTTCACCTTCACGCTGACCAAGGAAGAGTTCATGCAGATCTTCTTTGAAGACCTGGCGCTGCCCCACCTGCTGCGCACCCACATTGGCGAGAACCCGAAATGGAAGTCGCGCCGCGCCGGCTACAGCCAGGACGGCACGCCCAACAACCTGGCCGTGGTGCGCACCATGCGCGGTGCTTTGGGCCGGCGCATTGCGCTGGGCAAGGCGCCGCAGGGCGAGCTGCACAGCCTGCAGGCCCAGCTGGATGCGCTGCTGGCGCAGGACGACGGCACCAGCGAAGTGCTGGCCGAGCTGCAGGGCCGCATTGCGGCGCTGCAACAGCGCGTGGGCCGCATTCCGTTTCTCGACCCCATCGACCTGCGCTTTCGCGCGCGCACGCCGGTGCCCGTGCCCAGCAGCCAGGCCGTGATGTTCTGCCTGATGGATGTGTCGGGGTCCATGGACGAGGCGCGCAAGGACCTGGCCAAGCGCTTTTTCATCCTGCTGTACCTGTTTCTCACAAGGCATTACGAAACCATCGACATCGTCTTCATCCGCCACCATACGCAGGCGGCCGAGGTGACCGAAGACCAGTTCTTTCACTCCACCGAAAGCGGCGGCACCGTGGTGAGCAGCGCGCTGGTGCTGCTCGATCAGATTATCCGCGCGCGCTACCCCGTGGGCGACTGGAACATCTACGTGGCCCAGGCCAGTGATGGCGACAACTTCAGCAACGACAGCGGCAATTGCCGCGACCTGCTGGCCGACCGCATCCTGCCCGTGGCCCGCTACTTTGCCTATGTGCAGGTGGCGCAGGAAGAGCAGAACCTGTGGGAGGAATACAGCCAGCTGCTGCCGCTGTACCCGCACTTTGCGATGCGCAAGGTGGGCCAGCCCAGCGACATCTACCCGGTGTTCCGCGAGCTGTTCAAGAAGGAAGGGGTGCAGGCATGAACGACGACCCCCAAGACCGCGACCGCGACCCGGGCGGGCCCATGGCCCACGGCATCGCGCATTACCCGGTGCTGGAGCGCCGCGTGAGCGACAACCCCTGGAAGGCGGCCGCCGTGGGCGAGCGCCGCCACCGCAGCGTGCCCGGCCAGCCGCTGCCTGCGGGCAAGCGACCCAGCGAGCCGCTGCCCGACCCAAGTGATTGGACGTTTGAGCTCATCGAGCGCTACCACGCCGCCATCGCCGCCACGGCCGAGCGCTTTGGCCTCGACACCTACCCCAACCAGCTCGAAATCATCACCGCCGAGCAGATGATGGACGCCTATTCCAGCGTGGGCATGCCCGTGAACTACCGGCACTGGAGCTACGGCAAAGAATTTTTGGCCACCGAGCGGCGCTACCGGCGCGGCCACATGGGGCTGGCGTACGAAATCGTCATCAACTCCAACCCCTGCATCAGCTACCTCATGGAAGAAAACACCACCGCGATGCAGGCGCTGGTGATTGCGCATGCGGCCTATGGGCACAACAGCTTCTTCAAGGGCAACTACCTGTTCCGCATGTGGACCGATGCGTCCAGCATCATCGACTACCTGGTGTACGCCAAGGACTATGTGGCGCAGTGCGAAGACCGCTATGGCCTGGCCGAGGTGGAGCAGCTCATGGACTCGTGCCACGCGCTTGCCAACTTCGGGGTGGACCGCTACCGCCGCCCCTCGCGCAAGACCCTGGCGCGCGAGCGGCAGGAGCGCGCCCAGCGCGAGGCCTATGCGCAGCAGCAGGTCAACGAGCTGTGGCGCACCCTGCCCACCCGCCCCGGCAAGGAAGGCGCCGTGGAAGAGAACACGCGCTTCCCCCAGGAGCCGCAGGAAAACATCCTGTACTTCATCGAAAAACATGCCCCCCTGCTGGAACCCTGGCAGCGCGAGATCGTGCGCATCGTGCGCAAGATTGCGCAGTATTTCTACCCGCAGCGCCAGACCCAGGTCATGAACGAAGGCTGGGCCACCTTCTGGCACTACACGCTGCTGACCACGCTGTATGACGAGGGCCACCTGAGCGACGGCGTGATGATCGAATGGCTGGGCTCGCACACCAACGTGGTCTACCAGCCGCCCGTGGGGCACCGCGCCTACAGCGGCATCAACCCCTATGCGCTGGGTTTTGCGATGTACCGCGACATCCAGCGCATCTGCCAGAACCCCACGGCGGAAGACCGCCACTGGTTCCCCGACATCGCGGGCACCCCCTGGCTGCCCACGCTGGACCACGCCATGCGCAACTTCAAGGACGAGAGCTTCATCGGCCAATACCTCAGCCCGCACCTCATGCGCGAGATGCGCCTGTTCGCCGTGCACGACGACGCCCGCCAGAGCGAGCTGCTGGTGAGCGACATCCACGACGAAAACGGCTACCGCAACCTGCGCCAGACCCTGTCGCAGCAATACGACCTGGGCACGCGCGAGCCCAACATCCAGGTTTGGAACGTGAACCTGCGCGGCGACCGCAGCCTGACCCTGCGCCACACCCAGTACCAGGGCCGCCCGCTGGGCGACGACACGCAGGAGGTGCTCAAGCACGTGGCCCGGCTGTGGGGCTTTGGGGTGCAGATCGAAGGCGTGGACGCCTACGGCAACAACGCCACGGTGCTGCACCAGGTGCCGCCGCCTGCGGTTTGAGAGATTTTGCTATAAAAAATATAGCTTTTGGCGCTTTCTGGATAAGCGCTGGAGGCTAATTTTGCTTGGAATAAAAGGCCGGTGAGGCACTATGAACCCTGCGCCGCCTGCAACGGGCAATCGGCGGCTACGCGTTCGGCCAGGGATTGGCGCAGGGCCTGCAGTGCGGCGATGCGCGCGTCGATCTCGCCCAGCTTGCTGGCGAGCACCTGGTTGACCAGCGGGCCGGGCTCGGGGGCGTCCCAGATGGCGGGCAGTCGGTCGCCGATCTCGGCCAGTGTGAAGCCCAGCTGCTGCGCCGTGCGGATGTACTGCACCAGCGCCACCACCTCGGGCGGGTAGTCGCGGTAGCCGTTGCCCAGGCGCCGGGCGCGGATCAGGCCCTGCTGTTCGTAAAACCGCAGGGCCTCGCGGCTGAGGCCCGAGGCGGCGGCCAGTTCACCGATCAGCATGGGGATTGGTCCTGGGGATGAGTGGGGTAGGTGCCTTCTGGTGGCACTTGCGAGGGTGCGCAGCGTTGGGTGCCTGCGGGCTGCACCAAGGTGGCGAGTGGGGGTAGGTGCATGCAAGCGCTCCAGGCGGAATGACAACACGTTTTCAACAAAGGTGGCACAAACTGCTTGACCCTGAAGCGTACTTCAGGCCGCAAGCTGGCAGCTTGTTCATTACCTTGCGCGACTGCACAACCATGTCTGCCACCACCATCGCTTCCACTTTTTTCGTATTTCCTGCCATGTCTCTGCGCCGCTACACGCGCATCGTGCGCGCCAGCGCGTGGTACGACCTGCTCGTCACCTGGCCGTTTGCGCTGCCGTGGACCTTTGTGTGGCTCTACGCGCAGCTGGGCGCCTTGGCGCAGGCGCTGGGTCTTCCGGGCACGCTGCACCCGCTGGACGGCACGCACTTGCTGCTGGCCAACCTGCTGGGCTCGGTGGTGGTGGTGTGGTCGGTGGCGCGCATCGTCACGCCCACGTTGCTCCTGGGGCGGCTGGACGGTGTGGCGCGCTTTTTGTTTGCGGCCTGGCAGATCTATGCCGTGGCCCACGGCGCCAACGTGATCGTGCTGGGCTTTACCGTGATGGAGTTGTTGTTTGGTTTGCTGCAGGCGTGGCCGGTGGCGCGGGCAGGCAGCGAAACGCCAGCACACCGGCGGCCAGCATGCCCGCAATCGTGAGCATCACGGCCACATAGGGGTCGGCTCCGTTCGCGGCGGCCACAGACGCGGCCAGGCCGGTGGCCCACTGCATCAGCGCCACGCCCAGGAACAGCGCCATGGTGAACACGGCCATGGCGCGGCCGGTGACGGCCGGGGCGTAGGACGAGCGCACGTCGGCGTACTGCAGCACCATGTAGCCCGACAGCAGGCCCACGGCGATGGAGCCCGACACGTCCAGCCATTCGGCGTGCAGCAGGCCCACGGCGCCAAACAGGGCGGCCAGCAGCACGGTGAAGCCGGTGATCCAGCGCCGCCGCCGTGCCGGGCCCGGGTCCAGCCGGCCGAACAACGCCGGGGTGAACAGCGACACCAGCGACGACAGCATGGCCACATTGCCGCTGGCCACCAGGCTGTAGCCGTGCCGCTCGATCAGCAGCGGCCCCAGCCACAGCCCGCGCAGCGTGAGGAACGAGGCATACGTCGTCAGCGCCAACAGCATGATGCCGGCCGTGTGCGGCAGCAGAAACAGGGCGCCAAATCCGCGCACCGCCGCGCCCACCGATTCGCGCGGCGCTGCACCGCTGTGGTCCGGCAGCGGGGGCTCGTGCACTTTCCAGTAGATCAGCAGCCAGGCCAGCACCGAAAGCCCCGCCAGCACGGCAAACCCCACGCGCCACGACGAGTGCTGCACCAGCCACGCCAGCGGCGTGCCGGTGAACAGCATGCCCAGCCCGCCCACGCCCATGGCCACGCCCGACACCATGGCAAAGCGGGTGGCCGGAAAGTACCGCGCAATGAACACGGTGCACACCAAAAACGCGGGCGCGCAGCCCACGCCGATCAGCACCTGGCCCAGCAGCACCGTGCCATAGCCCGGCGCCAGCGCGGACAGCAGCGCGCCCGCAATGGCCAGCGGAAACGCCGAGAGCAGCGTGCGCCGCACGCCATACAGATCGATGCCCACGCCCATGAACAGCTGCATGGTGCCGAAGGCAAACGCGAACGCCCCTGCAAACACGCCCAGCGCCTGGGCCGAGAGGCTGAACTCGGCCTGCAGCCCTGTGGCCATGATGGCCGTGATGGTGCGAAACGCCTGGCTCAGGCCAAAGCCCGAGATCAGCGCCAGCAGCATGACCCATGCCGTGCGGCCAGGCAGGGGCGGGGCCTGCACGGGGTGGGCAGCTGTGGGTGGTGGGGACGACGCGGAGGAAGGGGCGGAGGGCGCTGGCACGGGGCGGGAGGGCAGGCGAAGAGACAGAAGGAGAAAGCTGAAAAACAAGCGGTCGGAGGCGGGCCAGGGGCCGGACCATCAAGCGTAAGTGTTCCGGCGGCCGGTGTCTGCCCCAGGGCGACATCTCCATCGCCGGGGTCTCCCGTCGCGGAAGACGGGCTCGCGGTGCTGTGGCGCATTGCCAGCCCAGCGCCTATTCCCGTGCGTTCTGGTGCGGTTTTGGCGTGTCATGGGGGCGCAATACCGGCTCGCCAGACTCCCCGGCTTCCCTGGGCATCGTTTGTTTGTCTGGGGCCGGAGGGCCTGGAAGGCTCAAGGAGGGGGTGGGCAGCGGGTTATGGCAATCCCTAGGAGGGATCACCCCAATCGACGCAGGCAGTGGGCTGGGGCACCCTTTGGGGTGTGTCCCGCGGCCGCTGCGCGGCGTTTGTTCCCATTGGTGGAAGTTGGCAAGCTTTGTGCTTGTGCGCCGTGCAGGGCCCGTCGGCGGGCCCCCGGCCGGGGTTGGCAGTGAAGGAGTTTGACGGATGAAGAAGTTGGTACCACTGGGTTCGAGCGTGCTGGTTGCCTTGCTGGCCACAGGTTGCGCCACCGCCCCCGCGCAGAAGGTGTCGTTCAACGAAACCGGCAGCATGCAGTTTGCGTGCGGCAATGGCGACAAGGTGGAGATGCAGTTCTTCCCCGAGCAGAACATGGGCGTGCTGGTGCGCAACGGCTGGACGGTGGGCCTGCCTGCCCAGGCCACCGACAGCGGCTATGCCTATAGCAACGGCCCCACCACGGTGCGTGGCGACGGCAATGAGATGACCATCCAGATCGGCTACCTCACCCCGATCTGGTGCCGCGGCCGGCCCATGCTGGTCTCGGGCCGCTGACTTTCTGGCGCTTTTTCACCCGGCGTGCTGCGCTGCCCACCGCGTGGGTGATGCAGCCGGGGCCATCGCCCGCTTTGCAGGGCACAAAATCAAAAACGATAGCTGCCAGCGCTTGTCCAGCAAGCGCTGGCAGCTTTTTTTGTGCCCCAATCCCGCTTTGCCCCGGTGCAACGCCCTCGGTGGCTAAGCCGGGGCTTGTCTGCCTATAGCCCCGCGCTGCACCCGCTGGGGGCGGCGGCCTGTGTGCCTTGCTCCAGCGTGATGGGCGTCACCAGGTTGGCGCCGGTGGCGTCGCGCAGCGTCAGGGACACCTCGCGGGGTTCGGCGGCGGTGGCGCTGCTGAACTGCAGGCGCAGCACGGCGGGGCTGCGGGTGATGCGCGGCTGGCCGTTCAGCCATTCCGTGGTTTCCAGCGTGCCTTCCAACGTGACCGCGCCCTCGGCGTCCGGCTGCCAGGGGCCTTCATGCACGAAGCGCAGGCACAGCGCGGTGAACTCCACGCGTTCGGGCTCCAGGCGCAGGGTGATCCGGGGGCAGTCGTCCGCGCAGGGCGCGCCCACGCTGAAGCCGGGGCCCGCGTACGAATAGACGCCCGTGACGGGGCCCGTGCCGGTGCCGCCCGTGCCGGGCCCGCAGGCGGCCAGCGCCAGTGCCAACAGCAGGGTGAAGGCGCGCACGGCGCGCAGGGCCAGCTCAGGAAGAAGGGTGTTCATCGTTGTCTGCGGCATAAAAATAGCTGCCGAAGCGCGCGCGGTGAATGCGCTTGCCGGGGGCAGTGTGTTGCTGGTCGTGGTCGAACCGGGCCTGCGCCTCGGTCATCACGGTCTTGAAGGCCTGGCGCCAGGCGCGCGCTGCCACGGCGTGCAGGCGGCGGGTGGATTCCTCGCTGAGCTGGTCCACAAACACCGCCTGCTCCAGGTAGTTGTGTTCGCCCTGCAGGTTCAGCGCGGCCGCGGCCAGGTGGTCGTGCACGTTGTGCTGCATCAGTTGCGCCATTTCGGCAAAGCCCTGGCGCGGCACAAATCCGGTGATGAGCAGCCGCACCTCGCCGCTGCCGAGGTCTTCTTCGGCCATGCCCAGGCGCAGCAGTTCGTCCAGGACCGCGCGGGGGCGCACGTCGCTGCTGATGCTGGCCACCAGGGCGTCGAAATGCGGGCCGCCACCGGCGCGGGGCAGCGGGCGGGGCTGGCCCTCGTCGTCCAGGCAGTCGGGCTGGCTCAGCCAGCGGGCCACCACCTGGCTGGCCATGTTCAGCGGGGTTTCGCCAGCGTCCTCGGCATCGGCGGGCTCGGCCAGCCGGCCCAGGTTGCGCACGTCGCGGCGGTGCACGCCCGACATCAGGCTCACCGCGCTGTCCGTGGGCTTCTTGCCGCTGTCCTGCAGCTCGGCGTGCGCGGCATCCAGAAACACCTTCTTCATCGCTGCGGCGAACGCCGGGTAGGCCACGCCATTGCGCAGCAGCAGGCGCGCCAGCGGCCGCAGCACGTGCAGGGCGCAGGCGAGAACAATGGCGGAACGGGAAGGCATGGTGAACGAACACGAAGACAACAAAAAGGCGGCGCCGCGCAGGCGGGCAAACAGCCGCCATTGTGATGTGGTTGACCGCTGTAAATTACGTGGGATATTATCCCACTTATCTGTGGCGGGTGTGCACCATGTACTTACGGACGACGCAACACCGGATTGAGAGAGCGCCTGAGCGCACGCCGCGCCACAGATACCTATCTGGACGGAGAAATCACCAAATGAAACAACGTGGAATGGCATGGGGGATGGGCTGGGGCGCGCTGTGTGCTGCGGCCTTTGTGGCGGGCTGTGGCGGCGGGGCGGGCGAGCCCGGCGGCCCCCAGACGCCGAACGAGGCGCGGCTGCAGGCCGTGCGCTCGGGCGAGCTGGTGGGCTTTTTCAGGACCAAGGTGGCGCAGCGCGTGGCTGCGGGGTTGCCGGGCACGGTCATCACGCTGCCCACGGTCAGCGACCCGGGCCGCGCGGGCTCGGTGGTGGTGAACACGGGCACGCCGCTGGTGGGGCCGCAGGTGGAGGAGGACGGGCTCGTCAAGGCCGACGGCACCATGCTGTATGCGCTGCACCGCGCCCACACCACGGGCTCGGGGGCGGCGCTGGAGCAGCAGCCGCCCCGCTTCTCCGCCATGGCGCGGCTGCCGGACCACAGCCTGCGCAGCGTGGGCCGGGTGGCGCTGGACGAGACTTTTGTGCCCTATGGCTTTTACGTGGCGGGCGGTGGCACGCGCGCCGCCGTGATCTCGCAGCAAGACCCCTATGTGGGCCGCCAGCCCGGTGTTCCGTTCACGGCGCCTGCTGCGGGCCGCCAGGCGGCCGCCGAGGGCGCGGCCGACACCACGGTGGTGCCCGAATACAGCCGCACGCTGTCGCTCGACGTGTTTTCCATCGGCAAGGATGTGGTGCCTGCGCAGCTCAAGCGCATGCGCATTGACGGCCTGGTGCTGGGCAGCCGCCTGGTGGGCAACACGCTGTACATCGTCACCACCTGGTCGCCAGACCTCACGCGCTTCACCGTGCCGGCAGGTGCCACTGCGCCGCAGCTGGAGGCCGCGCTGAAAGACCTGAAGGCGACCGACATCCTGCCCACGCTGCGGGTGGACAACGGGCAGCCCCAGTTGCTGGTGACCGAAGCCGACTGCCTGCTGCAGCCGGGCAATGCCTCGCTCAACCTGCAGCTCACCACCATCACGGCCATCGACCTCGCATCGTCGGGCCTTGCGCGCACCAGCCGCTGCTTTGCGGGCGGCAGCGAGGGCCTGTACCTGGGGGCCAGCAGCGTCTACGTGGCCAGCTCGCGGCAGTACCGCTATGGCGGCGACGTGATCAACATGGTGTTTCCGGTCGGCAGCCGCACCGACATCCACAAGTTCGCGCTGCGCGGTGGCCAGGTGGACTACAGCGCATCGGGTGTGGTGGACGGCCACCTGGGCTGGGACATGACCCGCCTGGGCGAGCGCATGAACGAATACCAGGGCGATCTGCGCGTGGTGACCTTTACCGGGCAGACCGGGCAAAGCGGTGCGCCGCCGGTCACCATCCAGTCCAAGCCCGTGTCCACGGCCGTGCTGTCGGTGCTGCGCGACCCGCCGGGCGACAGCCGCCTGGCCTTGCTGGCCAAGCTGCCCATCCGCCAGCGGCTCTCGCCCACGGGCCAGGCCGGGCAACAGATCGACACCGTGCACTTTGCGGGCGCGCGTGGCTATGCCGCCACGTTCCTCCCGTCAGACCCGGTGTATGTGCTGGACCTGGCCAACGCGAGCAATCCCTCCATGGCGGGAGAGATCGCCGCGCAGGGCTACACCCGGCACCTGTTTGCGCTGCCGGGCGGCTGGCTGCTGGGCGTGGGGCGCGATGTGACGGACGGCGGCACCGAGGCCGGGGTTCCGCTGGCGCTGTTTGATGTGCGCAACCCCGCGCAGACCCGGCGCGTGGCCACCGACCGGCTGGGCATCGAGGGCAGCAGCACCGCGCTGGGCGCGGAGCGGCCCGTGCTCAACGTGCAGCAGGCGGGGCCGCGCGTGCTGCTGGCGTTTCCGGCGCGGGCCATGCAGCTGCCCATCGGCATCGGCACACCGCCCCCGCTGCGCGGCCTGCAGGGCGCCGCGCGGTGGGAGGTGAACACCACCCAGGGCACGCTCACGCAGCGGTCGATGCTGGTCACATCCGCCCTGCTTTCAACGCCGCCGGACGGCGGCTGGAACGCCCAGTTCGACCTGTTCAACGAGCGTAGCCTGCAGGTGGACGCGGCGGTGTACCAGATCTCGGGCGGGCAGACGTTCTACAAGGTGGGGGACTGAACCCGTGCAACTTGGCAGGCTGTGCCCGCGCCGCACCCCTCACAGGTCGGTGCGCAGCTTCCAGATCTCGGGAAACAGCACCACGTCCAGCATCTTGCGCAGGTAGCTCACGCCGCCCGTGCCGCCGGTGCCGCGCTTGAAGCCGATCACGCGCTCCACCGTGGTCACGTGGCGGAAGCGCCAGAGGCGAAAGGCGTCCTCCAGGTCGGTCAGCTCCTCGCCCAGCTGGTACAGGTCCCAATGCTGCTCGGGGTTGCGGTACACCGTGAGCCAGGCTTGTTCCACCGCATCGTTCTCCACATACGGCTGGGTCCAGTCGCGCTCGGTGTGGCTGGCGGGCACGGCCAGGCCGCGCCGGGCCAGCAGGCGCAGGGCTTCGTCATACAGCGACGGCGCCTCGTACGCGGCCTGCACCAGCGCCAGCAGGTCGGCGCGGTGCTCGTGGGGCTTGAGCATGGCGCGGTTCTTGTTGCCCATCGCAAACTCGATGCAGCGGTACTGGTAGCTCTGGAAGCCGCTGGACTGGCCCAGGTAAGGCCGCATGGCGCTGTACTCGGGCGGGGTCATGGTGGCCAGCACGTCCCAGGCGTGCACCAGCTGCTCCATGATCTTGCTCACGCGCGCCAGCATCTTGAACGCGGGCGGCAGCTCGTCGCGCGCAATGTGGCCGATGGCCGCGCGCAGCTCGTGCAGCATCAGCTTCATCCACAGTTCGCTGGTCTGGTGCTGCACGATGAACAGCATCTCGTCGTGCGCGGGCGAATGCGGCTTTTGCGCGGTGAGGATGGCATCGAGCTGCAGGTAGTCGCCATAGCTCATGCTCTGGCTGAAGTCGAGCTGGGCGCGCTCTTCGTGCACGATGGATTCGGGCAGGGCAGACGCTGCCCTGTCGCCGGCGTTGGATTCGGCCGGTGTGTTGGAGTGGGAGAAGGGGCACATGATCAGGTCACCGCGTGGGTCTGGTTGAACTCAGGCTTTTGCCACTCGCCGCTTTCCAGCACCTGGCGCAGGTGCTCCACCGCGTTCCACACGTCTTCGAAGCCCAGGTACAGCGGCGTAAAGCCAAAGCGCAGGATGTCCTTGTGGCGGCCCTGGCCTCCGTCCCCTTTTCGGAAGTCCCCGATCACGCCGCGCGCAATCAGCGCCTGCACGATGGCGTAGGCGCCGCTGCCCTGGCCGTTCACGCCCGCGCCTTCGTCGCGCGTCAGGCACACCTGCGAGCCGCGCTCGGCATGGTCACGCGGCGTGGCCAGGCCCAGGCCGTGGCCGGCGCATCGCTCTTCCACCAGCTTTATGAACAGGTCGGTCAGCGCCAGCGACTTGGTGCGCAGCGCGGCCATGCCGCCCAGGGATTGCGCGGCGGTGAACACATCCAGCCCGCACTGCAGGGCCGACAAACTGATGATGGGCTGCGTGCCGCACAGGTAGCGCGTGATGCCCGGCGCGGGCTGGTAGTCGGGCGTGAAGGCAAACGGTGCGGCATGGCCCCACCAGCCCGACAGCGGCTGCCAGAAGCGGTCGGCATGGCGCGGATGCACCCACACAAAGGCCGGGGCGCCGGGGCCGCCGTTCAAATACTTGTAGCCGCAGCCGACCGAGAAATCCGCGCCCGCGCCGTTCAGATCGACCGGCACCGCGCCCGCGCTGTGCGCCAGGTCCCACACGCACAAGATGCCCTGGGCGTGCGCCGCAGCGGTGGTGGCCGCCATGTCGTGCATGGCACCGGTGCGGTAGTTCACGTGCGTGAGCATCAGCACGGCAACGTCGGGGGTGAGTGCGGCGGCAATCTCCTCGGGCTCCACCAGCAGCAGCTCCAGCCCGCGCTCCTTGCACAGGCCTTCGGCAATGTAGAGGTCGGTGGGGAAGTTGCTGCGCTCGCTGACGATGCGGCGGCGCGCCGGGCTGTCCTGGCGGGCGATGTTCAGCGCCGCGCTCAGCACCTTGTAGAGGTTGATGGACGTGGTGTCGGTGCACACCACTTCATCCTTGCCCGCACCGATCAGCGGGGCCAGCTGGTTGCCCAGGCGCTGGGGCAGGTCGAACCAGCTGGCGGTGTTCCACGACTGGATGAGGTCGGTGGCCCATTCGCGGTTCACCACATCGGCCACGCGGGCGGCGGCGGCCTTGGGGGCCACGCCCAGCGAATTGCCGTCGAGGTAGATCACGCCCGGGGGCAGGGCGAAGTGGTCGCGCAGCGGCGCCAAGGGGTCTTGCGCGTCCAGCGCGCGGCAGTCTTGCAGGGTGGTGGTCATAATGTTGGAACGGGTTTGCTTCTGTTTTGATAGCTGTTGGCGCTTACTGGATAAGCGCTGGGGGCCAAAAATGCTTGAAGAAATCGAGCTACAGCGCCCTCAGCACGGCGCGCACGGGTGACGCATCGGCCGTGGTCAGCTTCAGGGGCAGGGCGATGAGTTCGTAGTCGCCCTCGGGCACGGCGTCGAGCACCAGGTTTTCGAGCACGCGCAGGCCCCGGCGGCGGATGACCTGGTGGCTGTCGAGCGTCTTGCTGTCGGCCGGGTCGATGCTGGCGGTGTCGATGCCCACCAGCAGCACGCCCCGATCGGCCAGGCGCTCGATGGTGTTGGGCGCATAGGCGGCCAGTTCACCGTCCCAGCGGTCCACGGGCATGCGTTCATAGGTGCGCACCAGCACGCGCTGGGGCAGGGTGCCGTCCACCGCGTGGGCGATGTGATCCCAGGTGATGAGCGGCCCGCAGCCGATGGCATGGATCACGCGGCAGGGGCCGAGAAACGCATCGAGCGGCACGTCGCCGATGGTGGCGCCCGCTGCGTCGTAGTGCAGCGGTGCATCGGCATGCGCGCCCACGTGGGGCGACAGCGTGATGGCGCTGACATTGACCGGGCAGCCCGGGCCGATGGTGGCGCACCACTGCTGGCTGTAGGCCGTGTCGCCCGGAAACACGGGGCTGCCCGCGTGCACGGGCGGCGAGATGTCCCAGAGCCTGCGGGCGGCATGGGGGGTGGAAGGCGTTGGCATGGGACGAAGTTTGCGTGTCCCGAAAAACCCGTGGTGTCGGTTATTTCCAACACTCAGCCGATTTTTGTTGAGGTCTAAACTATTTGATTCGGGCAGTGGCCCGGCTGCTGGAGGGTGTCACCTCACAAGCTGGGGCCTTCCGCCAGCGGCGCCAGTCCGTGCCGTGCCCGCGCCTTGTGGCAGGCGTAGTCGCCCGCCGCAAATTCGCGGCAGGGGGCAGGGCGCAGGTCATAGATGCTGCAGGCCACCTGCCGGCCCACCTGGCCGGTGAGCGCGGCGCATCGGATGGGCACCTGCTCCGTGCCCCGCATGCGGCAGGTGCTGCCGTTCACATCCAGCGCGGCATCGTCGGGCACGGTGCCGCCCATGGCCTGCATCTCGTACACGGCAAAGTCCACGCGAAAGCTCGCGCAGCAGGCACCGCAGCTGAGGCACGGGTGGAGGGCAGCGGCTGTGGGGTTTGCGTCAGACATGGCAGGCGGGCTGTTGGGGCGCACCTGCGGCGGGGCCGTCAGGCGCTGTAGGGGATCGGAATGCTAGGGATGTCCTGCGTAACCCTTGCGAGTCGGTGGTAGTGCGGATCGGGATGGGTCGCAAGGCGTCTTTTTGCAGCCAATAGCCCTGCTATTGGCAAGAAAAGCAACGCGGCGGACCGCCCGAGACCGCGTTACCACCGACCGCAGGGAGTTATGCAGGCCATCCCTAGCCCCGCCCACCCAGGACCCACCCCATGGACGCAGCCCAGACCATCCGCGACGCCATTGCCCACGTGACCGCGCTGCGCGAGCAACGCACGGCCGACCCGGCGCTCGGGGCCGCCGTGGGCCGCGTCAAGGCCGTGCAGGCGCAGCGCTTTCGGGGCACCTATGCCGACCTGATGGCTTCGCCCGCGTTCGGGCCGGCGGCGCGGTTCTTTCTGGTGGAGCTGTACAGCGACAGCGACTACACCGAGCGCGACCAGCAGTTCGGCCGCATTGCGGGCACGCTGCAGACCATGTTCCCCCAGCCCGTCGTGGCCACCGCCGTGGACCTGGCCGTGCTGCATGCACAGACCGAGGCGCTGGACCACGCCATGGGCCGTGCCTGGCAGCAGGCGTCTTCCCAGGGCTCCACGCCGCCGTCCGACGCCGCCCGCTATGCCGCCGCCTGGCGGGCCGTGGGCGATCGCCCCGCGCGGCAGCAGCAGCTGCAGCGGGTGCTGGCCATGGGCACCGATCTGGCGCGCCTCACCCGCACACCGGGCCTCAGGATGATGCTGCGCATGATGCGCGCCCCGGCCCAGGCCGCCGGCATGGGTGCGCTGCAGAAGTTTCTGGAAGCGGGCTTTGACACCTTCGGCCAGCTTGCGCGCCAGCGCGGCGGGGTGGCGCAGTTTCTGGCCGCCATCGAGCAGCGCGAGCGCGCGCTGATGGACCTGCTGTTTGACGCCGACCCTGTCACCTGCGGGACGCAGCTCGAAAACACACTAGGACAAGCCCGATAGCCCGCCGCGCGGGCGCCTTCCACAATCGGTGCCCACCGCGCATCAGGCGCCGTGGATGCATCAGGCATCAGGCATCAAGCAAGCTCAAAGCAGCAGCAGCAAGGGAAGGAAACTAGCGCATGGAAAAGATCTGGCTCAAGAGCTACCCCCCGGGCGTCCCGCACGACGTGAACCCCGAGCAATACCGCTCTGTAGCCCATATGCTGGAGGAGTCGTTCCGCAAGCACGCCAACAGCCCGTTCTCGGTCTGCATGGACCAGTGGATGAGCTACGGAGAGCTGGACCGCCGCTCGGCGGCCCTTGGGGCCTATCTGCAGGGCCTGGGCCTGGCGCCCGGCGCACGCGTGGCCATCATGCTGCCCAACATCCCGCAATTTGGCGTCACCATGGCCGCCGTGCTGCGCGCCGGCTACACCTGCGTGAACGTGAACCCGCTGTACACCGCGCGCGAGCTGGAGCACCAGCTCAAGGACTCGGGCGCCACGGCCATCGTGATCCTCGAAAACTTCGCCCACACGCTGGCCGAGGTCATCGACCGCACCGCCGTGCAGCATGTGGTGATGGCCTCCATGGGCGACCTGCTGGGCTTCTGGTTCGGGCACTGGATCACCTTTGCCGTGCGCCACCTGGCCAAGATGGTGCCCGCCTACGAGCTGCCGCTGTCGGGCGGACGCAAGGTGGTCCCATTCAAGAAGGCGCTGTCGATGGGCGAGCACAAGTCGCTGGCCGCAAGCCAGGCCACGCTCGACTCCATCGCCTTTCTGCAATACACCGGCGGCACCACCGGCCTGTCGAAGGGCGCCGTGCTCACCCACCGCAACATCGTCGCCGCCACCCTGCAGGCCGAGGCCTGGTTCAGCCCGGCGCTGGCGAAGGTGGGCGACCTGAGCCGCGCCAACAGCATTGCCGCGCTGCCGCTGTACCACATCTTCGCACTCACCCTGTGCCTGCTGGCCATCCGCCAGGGCTCCAGCATGACGCTGATCCCCAACCCGCGCGACATCCCCAAGTTTGTGGCCGAGCTGAAGAAGCGCCCCTTCCACATGCTGCCCGCCGTGAACACGCTGTTCAACGCGCTGCTGCAGAACCCACAGTTCAAGACGCTGGACTTCTCGCATCTGTGTGTCTCGCAGGCCGGGGGCATGGCCGCCAGTGAAGGCACGGCCAAGCAATGGCAGAAGGTGACGGGCAGCACGATGATCGAAGGCTGGGGCATGAGCGAGACCTGCGCCATCGGCACCAACAATCCGGTGAACAACACCGAGTTCAGCGGCACCATCGGCCTGCCGCTGCCGGGCATCGACATTGCCATCAAGGACGACGAAGGCAACAGCCTGCCCCAGGGCGAATCGGGCGAGATCTGCATCCGCGGCCCCAACGTGATGACGGGCTACTACAACCAGCCCGACGAAAACGCCAAGGCCTTCACCGCGGACGGCTTCATGCGCACGGGCGACATCGGCATCATGGACGAGAAGGGCTACACCCGCATCATCGACCGCAAGAAGGACATGATCCTGGTCAGCGGCTTCAACGTGTTCCCCAACGAGCTGGAGCAGGTCATCAGCCTGTGCCCCGGCGTGGTGGAATGCGCGGCCATCGGCATCCCCGACGAAAAGCAGGGCGAGGCGATCAAGGTGTTCATCATCAAGAACGACCCCGCGCTGACCGAGGAAGACGTGGCGCGCTACTGCCAGGACAACCTGACCGGCTACAAGCGCCCCAAGTACATCGAGTTCCGCGACGAACTGCCCAAGAGCAACGTGGGCAAGATCCTGCGGCGCGAGCTGCGCGCGCCCACGGCCTGAGCCGCAGGGCCCCGGGCGCAGCCCCCAGGGCTCGCCGCCCTGCAGCCCGGGACGGGAGCGCAGGGGGCTGCGGGAGCGGCCAGGGCCCGGGCGCAGGTGCTACATTGCGCTCGCAGCGCCCTGCCGCCGCCCACGACGCTGCCCTTTACCGAGAACCGTGAAGTTCCTGCTCCTGGAAGACCACCCCCTGTTTCGCCAGGCGCTCAAGGGCATCGTGGCGCGGCTGGACCCGGCCGCCACGGTGCTCGAATGCGCCTCTTTCGACGAAGCCCGCCCGCTGCTGGGCGATGACCTGGACCTGGTGCTGCTCGACCTGCGCCTGTCCGGGCTCGATGGCATGAAGGTGCTGGCCACGCTGCGCGCGCAGTTTCCGGCCCTGCCCGTGGTGGTGGTCTCCGCCTCGGAAGACCGGCACGATGCCCAGGAGGCGCTGCGCCTGGGGGCTCTCGGCTTCATTCCCAAGGCCTCGTCCGCCGAGGTGATGGAGCACGCGCTGCGCGTGGTGCTGGCGGGCGACGCCTACCTGCCGTCGCACCTGCTGCAGGACGGCGATTCCTTTGCCCCTGCCCCTGCGCCGCCGCCCCGCGACGCCGGCCTGGGCCTGACCGAGCGGCAGCAGCAGGTGATGCAGCTGATGGCGCAGGGCCAGTCGAACAAGCAGATCGCGCGCGCACTGAACCTGACCGAGAACACCGTCAAGGTGCATGTGACGGCCATCCTGCGCGAACTCCAGGTCAGCTCGCGCGCGCAGGCCATCGTGGCGCTGTTCCAGCGCGGCACCGGCCCGTCCTGAGCGGCCCGCACCATGCGCGACGACGCCTGGACCGCCCGCATGCGCGCCGAGCAGGCGCGGCTGATCTACCGCAACTACCCCTTCACGCTGAGTGCGAACCTGGGCCTGTGCCTGCTGGTGGCCGCCGCGCTGCGGGGCACCGTGCCACCGGCTTTCCTGATCGCGTGGTGCGCGGCGGGGGCCGCCCTCACGGCCAAGGGCGTGTGGGACTACCTGCACCACCGCCTGTTGGTCTCCACCCCCGCGCCGCAAGACGTCGACGCGGCCCAGCAGCGCTTCGCCCTCATCGCCTGGGGCACCGGAATCCTTTGGGGAGCGGCCGGGCTTGCCCCCTCTCTGGTGCCCGCCAACCAGGTGCAGCAGGTGCTGTTTCCGGCGATCACGGGCATGGCCTTTGGCGGGGCGGCCTTCCTGTCCACGGACCGGCGGCTGTTCTATGGCTACATCGTTCCCATGCTGGGCCTGACCCTGCTGGGCGTGGCGGGCATGGAGCCTGGCGCCCGGGTGCTGTTTGTCAGCCTGACCCTGGCGCTGGCCTTCGCCACGCTGGCGTTCGCGCACAACGTGCACGCCATGATCGAGCGCTCGCTCACGCTGCGCTTCGAGAACATGGACCTGATCGATGCGCTGAGGCTGCAGAAGGAGCAGGCCGACTACACCAACCTGTCCAAGTCGCGCTTTCTGGCGGCAGCCAGCCACGACCTGCGCCAACCCATGCACGCCCTCGGCCTGCTGTTCGAGTCGCTGCGCCCGCGCATCGACGACGCCGCCTCGCAGCCCCTGCTGCTCAGCATCACCGCCACCATCCACACGCTGGAAGAGCAGTTCAACGCCTTGCTGGACATCTCCAAGCTCGATGCCGGGGTGATCCCCTGCGAGGTGCAGCCCATGGCGCTGTGGCGCACGCTGGCGCGCATCGAGGCCGAGTTTGCGCCCGTGGCCGAGCGCAAGGGCCTGCGCTTTGCGCTGCACGGCCCGGGGCCAGGCACCACCGTGCGCAGCGATGCTGCGCTGCTCGACCGCATGCTGCGCAACCTGGTGAGCAACGCCATCCAGCACACACAGCGCGGCACGGTGCTGGTGGCCTGCCGCGCGCGCGCCGGCGCGGTGTGCATCGAGGTGCGCGACAGCGGGCCCGGCATCGCCCCAGCGCTGCACCGCGAGATCTTCCAGGAGTTCTACCAGGTGCAGAACACCGAGCGCGACCGCAGCCACGGCGTGGGCCTGGGCCTGGCCATCGTCGACCGGCTGAGCCGCATGCTGGACCACCCCGTCTCGCTGCGCTCGGCCCCGGGCTGCGGCTCCACCTTCACCGTCACGGTTCCGGTGTGCCCGGCCGCCCCAGCCGCCCCGGCGGCTGCGCCGGACGCACGCGCGGCGGCCCCCTTGCCCGGCACCGGGCTGCAGTCGCTGCGCGGGCGATCGATTGCGGCCATCGACGACGACCCCATCGTGCTGGAGGGCATGCGCCAGCTTTTCGAGCACTGGGGCTGCACCTGGACCGCAGCGGCCAGCGCCGACGAGCTGCTGGACCGGCTGCGTGCGGGCGCGCCGCTGCCCGAGGTGGTGATCAGCGACTACCGCCTGCGCGGCGGAGAGAACGGCGCGCAGGCCATCGCCAAGGTGGTGCAGTTCTGCGGCCGCCCGGTTCCCGGCATTCTCGTGACGGGCGACACCGCGCCCGAACGCCTGCGCGAAGCCCAGGACAGCGGGCATGCCGTGCTGCACAAGCCGGTGCGTCCGGGCAAGCTGCGTGCCCTGCTGCTGCATCTGCTCGACCGCAGTGCGACTGCAACTGCAACTGCAACTGAAACTGCGATGACGACTACGACTAAGACTTAAGTCTTAGCCGCTCAGTGCTATGGCCCGGGCGCCCGTTTTGGCCTGAAATCGGGCCATGTCCGCTCTCTCCTGCCCGGCCCCCGGCCCTTCGTGCCCTCGTCCCGCGCTCCGCATACCTTCAACACCCCGCCGCGCACCATGGACACCGCGTTGAGGCGCACGCCCGAGCGCGCCGTGATTGCCGCCAGTCTCGCCCTCACCCTGCTGCAGATCGGCTTTGTCGACGCCTCGTGGCTGCTGGCCATCGTGCTGCCCTTGCAGTGGGCGCTGGTGCTGCGTCCCATTGAGCGGCGAGAATGGGCCATGTTTGCCCTGGTCGGCCCCTTCTTTGTGGCCCAGAACTACATGGCCCTGCGCTCGGGCGCGTTCGCCTTTCGCCAGCAGGACTTCCTGCTCATGCCCTGGCACGAACCCCTGCTGTGGATGGGGTGGTATCTGCACCTCGTGCGCTTTGTGGGCGAGCCGCAGCACAGCGTTCCGCTGGGCCGTGCCGCCTGGCTTGGCCTGTTGCTGACCGTGCTGGCGTTTTCCGTGTTCGGCAGCGACACGCAGGCCCTCACCGTGGCGTCGTCGGTGTCGTGCGCAGTATTGCTGGCGATGTTCCACACCCGCGCTGACCTGACCTACGCCGCGAGCGCCGTGGCCCTGGGCGCGGTGGTGGAGGGCGTGGGCCTGGCCACGGGCCTGTGGCACTACCCCGCGTTGGCGTCAGGCGCCGTGCCGATCCCGTTCTGGTCGCTCACGATGTGGATGTCGGTGGGCATTCTGGGCCGCCGCTTTGTGGTGCCCGTGGCCGAAAGGCTGGCCCTTGCAGGAGCGCGCCATGCGTGATCACGGCCCAGCCCCGGCGATTCAGCGCCTGGTCCAGACGCTGACCGGGCGCGCGAAGCGCGACGCGCCGTCGAGCACCCTGTTCATGCACCCTGATCTGGTGCCGTACGCGCCCGGCCAGGGCTTCAAGATTCGCGTCGCGCGGCGCTCATCGGTGCTGCAGGATGCCCTGGGCCTGCTGAACCGGCGCTATCAACAGCGGGGTTATGGCTCGCAGACGCTCACCCTTTCGCCAGAGCGCATGACCATCGTGGCCTACGAGGAGCAGCAGGTGATCGGCACCCTGACGGTGCAGATCGACACCCGCCAGGGCCTGCTGTCCGACGAGTGCTTCAAGGCGCCGCTGGACGTGTTCCGCGCCCGGGGGGCGCTGCTGTGCGAATTCACCAAGCTGGCCACCGCGCCCCACGCGCCCATGCCCGCCACGCTCGCGTCCATGTTCCACGTGGCGTTCATCTTTGCGCACCAGGTCAACCACGCCACGCATGCCGTGGTAGAGGTCAACCCCCGCCATGTGGCGTTCTACAAGCGGGTGCTGGGCTTTGCCGACCAGGGCGCCAAGGCCGAGAACCCGCGCGTGAAGGCGCCCGGCGTGCTGCTCGTGGGCGACTTCGCGCAGCTCGGGCGTCAGCTGCGGTCGCGCGGCCACCGCGGGCCGGGCGAGCCGCCACCGTTCTTCTCGCACAGCTTTTCGAACGCCGAGGAGCAAGGCATCCGCGAGCGCATCCGCGCGGCGCTGGCGCAGCAGGGAGTGGCGCCTTGAGCGCGCTGCCGCAGCAAGGCGAGGCCCTGGACCGCGCGCTGGCCGAATGGCGCGCCACGCTGGGCCACGACGCCGTGCTAACGGCCCCGGCAGCGGCCGAGCGCTACGGCCCGGGCAGCACCCGCAGCATCCCGGCCGCACTGCGCCCCGCCGCCGCGTCGGGCGTGGCGCACGCCGTGTGCATTGCGGCGCGCCACCGCATTCGCCTGCACCCGGTCAGCACCGGGCGCAACTGGGGCTATGGCGGCGCCAGCCCGCCCTCAGACCACTGCGTGGTGCTGGATCTGTCACGGCTCAACCGCATCCTGGCGGTGGACGGCGAACTGGGCACGGTGACCCTGGAGCCGGGGGTCACCCAGGGGCAGCTGCGCGCCCACCTGGACCAGCTCGGCCTGCCGCTCATGGTGCCCACCACCGGCGCCGGCACCAGCACCAGCCTGGTGGGCAACGCGCTCGAACGCGGCTACGGCATCACGCCGCACGCGGACCACTTCGGCGCCGTCATGGGCCTCGAAGCCGTACTGGCCGACGGCAGCCTGTACCGGCCCCGGCTGGCCAGCCTGGGCGGCGAGCGCATGGTGCCCGCCTACAAGTGGGGCATCGGCCCCTATCTGGACGGGCTGTTCTCGCAGTCGAATTTCGGCGTCGTCACGCAGATGACGATTGCGCTGGCCCGGCGCCCGCCGCATGTGGAAGCCTTCTACATCTTTCTGGACCGGCCGGACCAGCTGGCACCGGCCATCGTCACGCTGCGCGGCCTGCTGCGCTCCATGGGCGGCGTCATGGGCGGCGTCAACATCCTCAACGGCTACCGCCTGGCGTCGATGGCCTGCCCCTACCCCGCAGACGCGCTGGCACGCGGCGAGCCCCTGCAGCCGCAGGAAGTGGCGGCCCTGCTGCAGGCCCACCGCCTGGGCGCCTACCTGGTCGTGGGCAGCGTCTACAGCGAAGCCCCCGTGGCCCGCGCGGCGATCGCGGCCATCCGGCGCGCATTTGCCCCCTGCAGCGGGCGCAGCCTGCGCCTCACACGGCGCAAGGCCGCGCTGCTGCAGGGCCTGGCGCAGCGATTTCCACGCGTGGGCGCATGGCTGGGCCTGGGCCAGGACCAGGCTGCGCGCATGCTGAGTGCGCTCGACCTGATGGAGGGGACGCCCGACGACCTGGCGCTGCGCCTGCCCTACTGGAAGACCGGCACCCCCCTGCCGCCCGACCTGACGCGCGGCCTGCAAACCGGTGAACGCGGCCTGATCTGGTACGCCCCCCTGGTGCCCATGCTGCCCGACACCGTGCTGGCCTTCGAGGCCATGGTCCACCGCGTGTGCCTGGCACACGGCTTCGAGCCACTGATCACCCTCACCAGCCTGTCGGAGCGCTGCTTCGACAGCTCGGTGCCGCTGCTCTTCGACGGCCGCTCGCCCGCCGACACAGAGCGCGCCTGGCGCTGCTTCAACACCCTGTTCGCAGAAGGACGCAAGCTGGGCATCGTGCCGTATCGCGTGGGCTCGCAGGCCTTTCACACGCTGCAGGGCTCCGAGCCGCAACCCGGCCTGGACCTGGCCCGAAGGCTCAAGCTGCTGCTGGACCCGGACGGAATCATCTCCCCGGGGCGCTACAACCTGTGACACGCTGCGCGTGCCGCGCCGCGCACCTTTGCGGGTTTTGGAGAACGCGCCGCGCGGCGCACTGCGGTACGCTGCGCCGTCACCACTTGCCGTCCCATGCCCAGCTCCGCGCCCCACGACCTGCTCCCCCCCGAAATCACCGTGCTGGAGCGCGGCTGGCTGTCGGCCAACAACATCCTCTTTATCGGCCACCACGACACGGCCATCGTGGACACCGGCTATTGCAGCCATGCCGACCAGACCGTGGAGCTGGTGCGCAGTGCGCTCGCGGGCCGCGCGCTGGACCGCGTGCTCAACACCCACCTGCACAGCGACCACTGCGGCGGCAACGCCGCGCTGCAAAAGGCCTGGCCCGGTGCGCTCACCGCCATCCCGCCCGGCCAGGCCGACCACGTGCGCCAGTGGGACGCCTACGCGCTCAGCTATACCCCCACGGGGCAGGAATGCCCGCCGTTTCGGGCCGACACCCTGCTGATGCCCGACTCGTGCGTGCTGCTGGGCGACAAGCCCTGGCAGGTGCATGCCGCGCCGGGGCACGACCCGCATTCGGTGGTGCTGTTCGAGCCCCAGGGCCGGGTGCTGATCTCGGCCGACGCGCTGTGGGAAAACGGCTTTGGCGTGGTGTTCCCCGAGCTGGAAGGTGATGACGCGTTTGCCGACGTCGCCGCCACGCTGGACGTGATCGAAAAGCTGTCGCCCCAGGTCGTCATCCCCGGCCACGGCCCCGTGTTTGCCGACGCCCCCCGCGCCCTCGACGGCGCCCGCCGCCGCCTGGACGGCTTTGTGCGCAACCCCGGCAAACACGCGCTGTATGCCGCCAAGGTGCTGCTGAAATACAAGCTGCTGGAATGGCAGCAGATCACCCTGCCCGACCTCACGGCCTGGGCGCGGGGCACGCCGTATTTCGGCATGCTGCGCCAGCGGCATTTCGGCGATCAGGCCGAGGGCGAGTGGCTGTTGAGCCTGGTGGATGAGCTGGTGCGGTCAGGGGCGGCGTTGCGGCGGGGGGAGATGCTGCACAACGCGTGATGTGGCTTGGCCGGGGTGGGGTGGGGTGGGGTGGGGTGGGGTGGGGTGGGGTGGGTGGGGTGGGGTGGGGTGGGGTGGGGTGAGACAGCTTTGGGCCCGTTGCGGTCGCTCGGAAATCCATGGTCGCTGCATGTCTCTAGTACCGCGCTTCGCCACCACTTCTTAATTCTCTCGCCCGATCATGCGGCGCGCAGTACCCATAGGCCATGGCCTCGTAGCTCTTCCCCGTGTCGTCCTCAATGACAACCAGCGCGCTGTAGAGCTTGCCCCACGTGGTGATCGGAATCGTCCGATCCTGAGGAGGCGCCGGGTCAAAGTTAAGATGGATCGTCGTGCGCGTAATCCGAGTGTGAGTGATATGCCGCGCATCCAGATGACGTTTAAGTCGCATGGCGTAGCCTGCCAAGAGTTTGTCAAAGGCTGCATTTGCAGGATTGATGGTCTCGGCGACAAGATTGAGACTGACCTCCGCAGTCTGACAGCTATAGGCTAGCTGGCACAGGCGACCAATGCCCCAGTATCCCGCCACGTAATTGTTTCGACTTATGAATGATCCAAGTAAGTCCAAGGCAATGCCCTGGAGCTGCCTACGTCTCGTCATGTTAGTAAATCCCGTATCGTGAGGCTGAAGGCAAGCCAAGTTTCGAGTGGCAGCTCCTGGCCGCAAGCAGGCGCCGGTTTGTGTTTCCAGCCCCCGGCCCCGCATCGCCCCATCAATGCTTGAACTGCTTGTCGCACCCCGTCACATGGTTGTAGCTGCTCGACATGCACTGGTAGAACGATTTCTTGTTGCCCGACGAGGCCTGGCAGTCTGACACGCTGTATTTGCCGCGGGCCTCGCGGATCTTGGGGGCCGTCTTGTCGAAGTCGGCCTGCTTCATGTAGCCGTCGCGCACGTTCTTCTGGCCCACTTCCAGCATCTGGTCGGCCTGGTGGCGGATGTTGTCGACGGCGGCGGCGCAGTTCAGCGGCACCTGCTTGCCATCCACCTTGCCCAGCGATTCCTTGAGGGCCTCGCCGAACTCCGCCACTTCTTTGGGAATCTTCTTGGTGCCGTCGGGGTTGTACTCCTGCTGGGCACGCGCGCCCGCGCCGCCCTTGCCCGACGATGACGACGATGACGACGATGACGATGTGCTGCCGTTGTTGCCGTGCAGCTTGAGGGGCTCGGCGTCCTGCTTGGCGGGTGGGGGCTGCGAGCCGTAATGGGTCTTGCCGTTTTCGTCCACCCACTTGTAGACGGGTTGCGCCTGGGCAGCCCCGCTCGCCACCCACAGCGCCGCTGCGGCAGCGGCCATCGTCATCACAGTCCATCGGCGCATCGTTACCCCTCCAAAAAATATCCATCAAAATCGCCTTCAGCGCTTATCCACAAAGCGCTAATAGCTATCTTTTTTATAGCAACCCGCTGTTCTGGCCGTTTTACGTTTGCCCGCTGCCGGCAGGCGGCCGCAAGCGCGGTCCGGGTCAGGGCAGGTCCTTGTTCACCTGGGGCGCCGCAGCATCGCGCGGGCCCACGGTGCCCAGGCGGCCCTTGAGCGACTGGGGCTGGCCGGTGAGCATGGCGGCGTAGTTGGTGGTGTTGGCCAGCACCTTCTTCACGTAGTCGCGGGTTTCGGCAAAGGGCACGTTTTCGGCCCAGATGGCGGCGTCCAGCACCGGGCCGTTGCGCCAGTTGCGCGGGCGGCCCGGGCCTGCGTTGTAGGCGGCGGCGGCCAGGGGCATGGAGCCCGCAAAGTCATCCAGCGCGAGCTTGAGGTAGGCCGTGCCGATGGTGATGTTGGTGTCGCGGTCATTGATCTGGTCGGGGGTGAAGTCGGCCAACCCGATCTTCTTGGCTGTCCAGCGGGCCGTGGCCGGCATGACCTGCATCAGGCCCGAGGCGCCGACGTGCGAGCGCGCGTCCATGATGAAGCGGCTCTCCTGGCGGATCAGGCCGTAGACGTAGGCAGGGTCCAGCCCGATGCCGTTCGAACGCTCCACCACCGCGCTGCGAAACGGCGTGGGAAAGCGCTGCTGCGTGTCGACGACGCTCCGGGTGCGTTCGCTGGTGTTGATGCAGCGGTCCCACACCTCGCGCTGGCAGGCGAAGTCGGCGGCGGCCAGCAGTTCGCGGTCGCCCATGCCGCCGCTCTGGTGCAGGTTGGTGGTGTAGTTCCATTCGCGCACGCCTTCGCTGCGCAGGCCCAGCAGGATGGCGTACAGGCCGCGGTTGAGGCCGGGGTTCATGCGCGCTGCGGCTTTTTCTTCGGCCGTGAGGGGCGCGGGCGCGGGCGGCGTGGTGATGCGCAGGCCCAGCTCTTCCATGGCCAGCATTTCATAAAAACCGCGCGTGCTGGCAATGCCTTCGAGCAACTGGCGGGCCTCGGCGCGTTCGGCGTCGCCGGGCTTGCCCGCCAGCAGCGCGCGCGCCTTCCAGTACACCCAGGTGCTGTCCTGGCGGGCATCGGGGCTCATCGCGTCCACCGCCTTGCCCACGGCCTTCCACTGGCTGGCGCGCAGCGCGGCGCGCACCTTCCAGCCCAGCAGGTCGTCGTTCAGGTCGGTGTCCTTGGTCACGTTGGCAAAGTAGCCTGCGGCGCCGGGCGAGAGCTTTTGCGCCGCAGACTTGCCGATCACGCCCCAGGCCCAGTTGCGCTCTTCGGGCGACAGGTGCACGCTCCACTTGCTGTCCAGCTGGCGGGCGGCGCCGTCGGGGTCGCCGCCCGCCAGCTTGATGAGGGCCAGCAGCACGAGCTCCTGCCGCGCATTGCCCTGCGCCGTGGCGCGCGAGAGCAAATACTTGGTGGGCGCGTCCAGCACGTCCTTGAGCTGGGGCAGCGAATCCGGCGAGACGATTTCGACCGCATTGCGCACCGCGCGCGGCCGGTTGGCCTCCGCCGCCAGGCGCGCCTTGCGCCAGATGTCGAGGTCGCTGAGCTTCTTGTAGCCATACAGCTCGCGGGCCGCGTGGGTGCAGCCGTCGTCGGCGTCGCGCAGCGCATACCAGTTGCTGCGCACCTCTTCGCCCACGTTGACTGGCGCCGTGCCTTTGATCTGATCGATCAGCAGGGCATAACAGCGCACTTCGCGGTCGTCCGACATGCGAAAGTGGGGGTGCTGCTCGGCAAACAGCGCCCAGTTGCGCCGCTGGCCCAGCAGCAGCAGCCAGTCGTTGCGCATGCGGTCTTCCTGGTAGCTGCCGGCGTAGCGCTGCATGAAGGCCTGGATCTCGGCGGGCTGGGCCTCGGGCAGGCGCGCCTTGAGCTCCCAGTAGGCGGCCCAGGGCTCCAGCGCATGGCCGCGTGCGGCGGGCAGCAGCTGGGCCAATTTGTTGCGATCTCCCTTGCGGAACGCCTGCTGCATCTCCAGCAGGGTGTCGTCCCCCTTGCCGTTCTGCGCGTGGACAACAGGGGCCGCCGTGGCAAGCACGGCGCTGGCGACAAGCGGTGTCAGAATTCGAAACAATTGCATGGGGGAATTATGTGATGGACAAAGCAGCCCTTCGGCGCGCGTTGGTAGAAGAACGCCTCAACCTGCCCGACCGCCTACAGCGGTCCGACCTGCTGCAGCAGGTGATGCGCATCTGGCTGGTGAACCGGCCTGACACCGTGATCGGCGCCTACTGGCCCATCAAGGGCGAATTTGACCCCCTGCCGGCCCTGCACCGCTGGAAGGAAGACGGCGAGCTGCTGGACGAACCGCTGCGCCGCCGCATCGGCCTGCCCGTGGTCAACAAGCAGCACAAGACCCTGACCTTCCACGCCTGGTACCCCGGCTGCCCCATGGAGGAAGACGCCTACGGCATCCCCAAGCCCAAGGACACCGAGGTCATTGTGCCCACGCTGCTGTTCGTGCCTTGCGTGGGCTATGCCGCCGGGGGCTACCGGCTGGGCTACGGCGGTGGCTTCTATGACCGCACCCTGGCCACGCTGCAGCCCCAACCGTTCACCGTCGGACTCGGTTTCACCAATGGGTTCATTGACGAGTTCGAGCCCGAAGAGTTCGATCTGCCGCTGGACGCCATCCTGAACGACAACGGCGTGGTCTGGCCGGTGTGATTCTGCGCAGGTCGGCGCTTCGGGGCCGGTGATGCGTGCTGCGCATCATTGGGGCCGCGTTTTGGCATCGCTGGCGCAGCACCGAGCGGCTAGCATGGCAGGCTGACCTTTCACTTTTTCAGGTGCCTTTCATGCCCAAGCTCTACATCGGCAACAAGAACTACTCGTCCTGGTCCATGCGCCCCTGGGTGCTGCTCAAGCAGGCCGGCATTGCGTTTGACGAAGTGGTGGTGCGCTTCGACAGCTTCGAGGCCGACTCGGAATTCAAGCGCACCCTGGGCCCCGTGAGCCCCACGGGCAAGGTGCCGGTGCTGGTGGACGGCGACCTGGTGGTGTGGGACACGCTGGCCATCGCCGAATACGTGGCTGAAACCTGGTCTGACAAGCAGCTGTGGCCCGCCAACCCCCGGGCGCGCGCCCGCGCCCGCAGCGTGTGCGCCGAGATGCACAGCGGCTTCACCGCGCTGCGCGGCAACTGCCCCATGAACATCGAGGCCGACCTGGCCGACACCGGCGCCCTGATCTGGCGCGACAAGCCCGGCGTGCGCGCCGACGTGCAGCGACTGGTGGACATGTGGAGCGCCCTGCTGCAGGAACACGGCGGCCCCCTGCTGTTTGGTGAATTCAGCGTGGCCGATGCCTACTTCGCGCCCGTGTGCATGCGCCTGCACACCTACGCACTGCCCGTGCCCGCCCCCATCAAGGCCTATGTGGACCGCGTGCGCGCCCTGCCGGGTGTGAAGGCCTGGATCGACGAGGCCCTGGCAGAGAAGGATTTTCTGGACTTCGAAGAGCCCTACCGCCTGCGCCACACCGAGGACTGAGCACCCCATGGCCGTCACCATCTACCTGCGCTACGTGCTCAACACGAGCAAGCTCAAGGAGTTTGAGCACTACGGAAAACTGTGGATTCCGCTGGTCGAGAAATTCGGCGGCCAGCACCACGGCTACTTCATGCCCAGCGAGGGCGCCAACAACATCGCGCTGGCGCTGTTCACGTTTGAGAGCCTTGCAAGCTACGAGCGCTACCGCGAGGCGTCGGTGCAGGACGCGGAATGCCAGGCGGCGTTCCGCTACGCCGAGGAGACGGGGTGCATCGTGAGCTATGAGCGGAGTTTTTTCAGGCCGGTGTTTGCTTGAAGATCAGTTAACCCATGTAGCACGAATGTGCTACATTGCGAGGCCTGCAGGAGTCCTCCATGTCCACCACCACCATCCGCCTTGAAGAAGAGATGAAAAGCCGCATCAATGCCGCTGCCGCGCAGGTCGGCAAGACGGCACACGCTTTCATCCTGGATGCCTTGGCCCAGAAGGTGGAGCAAGTGGAGCAGGACAACGCATTCCACGCCCTGGCCGACGAGCGCTGGGCGCGCATCCGCGCTGGCGGCAAGACCGTGGCCTGGGACGACGCCAAGACCTATCTGACGGCCCGAGCCGACGGCCAGCAGCCTCGCAAACCCGCCGCCAAGGCATGACCCGCATCGAGCTGGCGCCGGAGGTGCTGGACGAATTCGACCGCTTCTTCGATCACATCGCGCAGTACGACCCCGGCAGTGCTCCCGAACGCATCGGCGCCATCGTGGACGCCCTGCAGATCCTGTCTCACAGCCCACAGATCGGTCGGCCTGTGCAAGGCGGCAAGCGCGAACTGGTGATTGGTCGGGCCTCTCGCGGGTATGTGGCCCTGTACCACTACGTGGCGCAAATCGACACCGTTTTTGTGCTGGCGGTGCGCAATCAGCGGGAAGCGGGCTTCAAGCGCTGACGTCACGCCCCTCCATCACCGAAACTGCTTGCGCAAAAACGCCTTGTGCCGCGCAATGTGCGCCAGCTGGGCCGGGGCGATGGAGCCGCCCAGGTCTTCGTCCTCGGTGTTGAGCACCTGGTTGGCATAGGCCAGCGCGCGGGCCACCACCTCGGCTTCGCTCACGCCCTGCGGGGCCGCCAGGTCCAGCGCCACGCGGCGCATGGCGCGCTGCGACAGCATCCACATGGCGCCGAAGGAATCCCACGCGGCCGCCATCTCCTTGAACTTGTCGTGCTCGGCCAGGATGTCGTTGAGCGGCTTGGCCAAAATCTCCTGCAAGGCTTCCACCTGCGCCTTCAGCGCCTCGAACTGCGCCTCGCGCTGCAAAGCCTCGGCGGCGGCGTTGGCTTCGGCATCCGGCGCCGGCGGCACGGGGACGCTGCCGTCGGGGTTGAGCTGGGCAATCGTGAGGTGGGTGAGGTCAGACGATGGGGACATGGTGATTCCTGAGAATGCGAAATTCTGCGTTTCACATGCCTTGTGCAGAGCTCCCGTTGAATCTCACACGCGGCGTGATTTTTCGCCCCTCTGGATCGCGCCTCACCATGCCAAAAATGCGGGATTCGTGAATTACCTGCTGCCAACTGGCATAGCCGTAGTTCTCCGGCATTTCATCGGGGTGCGACGAACGCAGCTTTTCGAGCAACTCGCTGAGAGGCACGGTTCCGTCATCGTTCAAGACCACGCCATCCATCGCGCCGCGCAACGCGTGGAATAACGAGGTCGATTCCAGCGGGATTTTTTCTCCAAAAATAGCGGCGCGCCCCGCAGGGCTGGCAAAAAACTCCGCCGCGCTTCGCCGGTGTTCGACCATGACTTTGGCAATTCCCTGAATCTCAAGCCGAAAGCGCTCAGCAGTCTCGTAGCCTGTTTGCAGATGCTCCAGAGCTTGCGCACAACCTTCCACACTCGTCAGGTTAAACCGATCGACAAGGTGGTGCACCCATTCATTGCGCAGCGACACCATCTCACGCATCGATGCCTGCAGTTTCTCAAATGTTTGAGACGACAGCGACACTCGAAAGCTGAAACGAACTGAAAAGCGGTCATCAGGTAGTGCGGGCTCTTTCAATCCCTCGGAAGGCGCCTCGGTATCCGAGACCACCTCACCAAAAAACGCCGAGACCAAGCCCCCTAAGGTCATGGAAGCCAAGCGCTCCTTTTTAAATGCACGGCTCTCTTCATAAACGGCGGCTCCATCACCTGCACGCCCGGAATGGACAGCAGTGACCTCTGCGTCGTGCAGTACTGCCTTCAAAAAGCGTTCTGACTGCTGCAACGACAACATGCAACGTCCCAGCCAGCGCTGTACCTGGCGTTGCGGCTCTGCATATGGGGGCTCGGCATGGTCGATAGATTCCATGGTTGTGATTATCGGAAATCAAGCCCCTCTAAACTCACCCCATGCAAATCTACATGGTGGGCGGCGCCGTCCGCGACAAGCTGCTGGGCCGCCCGGTGAATGACCACGACTGGGTGGTGGTGGGTGCCACGCCCGAGCAGATGCTGGCGCAGGGCTATCTGCCTGTGGGGCGCGACTTTCCGGTGTTTTTGCACCCCCAGACGCGCGAGGAATATGCGCTGGCCCGCACCGAGCGCAAGAGCGGGCGGGGCTACCGGGGCTTTGTGGTGCACAGCGATCCGGATGTGACGCTGGAAGAAGACCTGTCCCGCCGCGACCTTACTATCAATGCGATAGCTGCAACCCCAGATGGGATAAGCGCTGGGGCCATTTTTGACCCTTACTCCGGCGCCAAGGACCTCGAAGCCCGTGTGCTGCGCCACGTGACCGACGCCTTCCGCGAAGACCCGGTGCGCATCCTGCGCGTGGCGCGGTTTGCGGCGCGCTTCACCGACTTCACGGTGGCGCCCGAAACCATGCAGCTGATGCGCGAGATGGTCGAACACGGCGAGGCGAACCACCTGGTGCCCGAGCGCGTGTGGCAGGAGCTGGCGCGCGGGCTGATGGAAGAAAAACCCTCGCGCATGTTCGAGGTGCTGCGCGAATGTGGTGCGCTGGCCGTGCTGCTGCCCGAGGTGGCGCGCCTGTGGGGCGTGCCCCAGCGCGCCGAGTACCACCCCGAGGTGGACACCGGCGTGCACCTGATGATGGTGCTGGACATGGCGGCGCGGCTGGCGGCGCCGCTCACCGTGCGTTTTGCCTGTCTGGCGCACGACCTGGGCAAGGGCACTACGCCGGCCGATGTGCTGCCGCGCCACATCGGCCACGAGGAACGCAGCGTAGCCCTTTTGAAAGATGTGGCCGAGCGCCTGCGCGTGCCGGTGGAGTGCCGCGAAACGGCGGAGGTGGTGGCGCGCGAGCACGGCAACATCCACCGCAGCCAGGACCTGTCTGCCGCCGCGCTGGTGCGTCTGCTGGAGCGCTGCGACGCGATCCGCAAGCCGGCGCGGTTTGCCGACATCCTGCTGGCCTGCGAATGCGATGCGCGCGGGCGTCTGGGGTTTGAAGAATCGGCCTACCCGCAGCGGCCGCGCCTGCTGGCGGTGCTGGGCGCCGTGCAAGCGGTGTCCACGCGCGAGATCGTCGCGCAGGCCGCCGCCAAGGGGCTGAGCGGACCGCAGGTGGGCAAGCAGATCGAACTGGCGCGGGTGGCGGCGGTGGCGCAGTGGCTGGACATGCAGGCCGCGCCCTGAAGCTGCGCACGCTGCAAACGCCGCACACACCCGGGCCCGCCGGGCACACCCCTTACCAGCGCAACAAACGCGGCCCCAGCAACGCGCCCACCGCAGTGGGAATCGCGATGCCCGCGACGTACCACACCGCCAGAAAGGGGGCAGCCATCTCGGGGCAGTGCAGCGCATACACCAGCGCGCCCAGCGCCCCGGCCAGCAGGCCCGCGCCCGCGCCCGCCCAGGCCAGGCGGGTGGGCGCCGCGCCCCTGAGCGCCCAGAACCCCGCCGCAAAGGCGGGCACCGACAGCGCGGCGATGTTGAACGGGCAACCGCGCCAGGTGCTGCCCAGGATGAGGGGCACCCGGTCTGCGGCCGGCGCCTGCGCCAGCGCCATCACGGCCAGGGCCCACAGCACCAGCGGCGGCACGGCCAGCCACAGCGCGGAGCGACCCAGCGGCATGCCCGGGCGGGCCATGCGGTGCAGCAGGGCGAGCCCGGCGGCGGCCAGGGCGGCCGCAAACACCAGCTTGCCCCAGAACATCGGCACCGCCAGGGTTGCGGCCAGGTCGGTCCGCAGTCCGAACAGTGCGAGCATCAGCGCCGCTGCCCCGGCAACCCCCAGCGCGCCGGCCATCGCGAAACGCTGCTCGATGGAAACCGTCTGCACGGGGCGCTGGTCTGCGGCCAGCAGGTGGATCAATTCATCCGTGTTCATGCCATACCTCTGATCTTGGCGGCCAGGGCCTTGAGTCCCCGGTGCACGCCGACTTTGACGGCCGACTCCGACAGGCCCGTGAGGCGCGCCGTCTCGACCACCGACAACCCTTCTACCTTGACATACTCGATCGGCAGGCGCTGCTTGTCGGGCAGCGTCTGCAGCAGCTGCGCCAGGTCGCGCCGCGCTTCCATGGCCTCGCTGTCGCTGTGGGCAAACAGCTCTCCCACGTCGTCCAGCGGGTCGTTGCGCGCCTCCTTGGCGGCATGCGAGCGCAGCCAGTCGATGAGCTTGTAGCGCGCGATGGCGTGCGCCCAGGCCGTCACCGGCATGTCGGGCCGGTAGGTGTGGCGCTGGTTGTGCACGGCCAGCAGCGTCTCCTGCACCAGGTCTTCGACCTCGTCGGGCCGCTGCGCCAGGCGGCGCCGCAAGAAGGCACGCAGGTGCGCACCCAGCTCCTTCAAAAAGCACTGGTAGGCGGCCGCATCGGCCTCAAGCCCTTGCAGCAGCAGGCCCCGCAAGCGCTCTTCAACAATCACCATGGTGTCTCCCTCCTGGGAATTCGGAAGAAAGCGGCATCAGGTTACAGCCTCAGCAAAAAAACAGGCTTGTGGCACACGCGCTGTAACCGGCACCGAGCGCCGCCCGAATTACAACGCAGACCGGGTCGAAACGGCCCGGTCGTCCCCCCTGTCTTTCTTTTTGATTGGAGAAGCTCATGACATCACGCACCCTCAGCATCGGCGCCATCGCTCTCGCCACCCTGGCCTCTGCCTCTGGCGCCGCCCTGGCACAGAACAAGCCCGCAGAAGGCGCCAAGCCCGCCATGGAGAAATGCTACGGCGTTTCGATGGCTGGCAAGAACGACTGCGCCGCCGGCCCCGGCACCACCTGCGCGGGCTCGTCCAAGATGGACTATCAAGGCAACGCGTGGAAGTATGTGCCTGCAGGCACCTGCACCACCATCAAGACACCCAAGGGCATGGGCTCGCTGACACCCATCAAGGCCTGAGAGCCCGGCAAGAACGCGACCAGGCGCTGAACCATGGCCCCGCACCTTCTCACCGCCGGCCTGGGCCTCAAGCCGCAGCACTACGGCGATGCGCTGCATTGCGGCGCGCCCGGCCTGTGGTGGGAGGTGCACCCCGAAAACTACCTGGCCGCCGGCGGCCCACGCCTGGCCTGGCTGGAGGCCATCCGCGCGCGCCACCCGGTGGCGCTGCACGGGGTTTCGCTGTCGCTGGCCGCCGATGCACCGCCCGACGCAGACCATCTGGGCCGCCTCGCAGCCCTGGCGCGCCGCGTGGACCCCGTGCTGGTGTCCGAACACCTGGCCTGGTCGACCTGGCGCGGGCAGTATCTGCCCGACCTGCTGCCGTTTCCGCGCACGCATGCGGCCCTGCAACGCATAGCCGACAACATCGCGCGCACGCAGGAAGCGCTGCAGCGGCCCATTGCGGTGGAAAACCCCTCGCACTATCTGCACATCGACGGCCACGACTGGGCCGAAACCGAATTTCTGGCCGAGCTGGTGCGCCGCACTGGCTGCGCCCTGCTGCTGGATGTGAACAACGTCCATGTCAGCGCCAACAACCTGGGCTACTCGGCCGAGGACTACCTGGCCGACTTTCCGCTGCACGCGGTGGCCGAGATCCATCTGGCCGGCCACCACGCCGACCCGGCACACGGTATCGCCTTGCTCATCGACAGCCACGACGCGCCCGTGGCACCCGCCGTCTGGCAGCTGTATGAACAGGTCATTGCACGCACCGGCCCCATCGCCACGCTGATAGAGCGTGACGACCAGTTGCCCTCGTTTGCCGAACTGCTGGCCGAGCGCGACCAGGCCCACGGCGTGCTTGCGGCCGCCGGACGGGCCGAAGAGGCCGAGGAGGCCGAGCAGCCCAGGGTGCCCGGGGAGGTGCCATGCAGCTGAGCACGTTTCAGGACGGCTTTTCGGGCGCACTTCAGGGCCAGGCCCCGGCGGCGCCGTGGCTGATGGCGCTGCAGGCGCAGCCCGGCTTCGCCGTGTACCGCAACACCGTGCTCAAGGCCTGTGTCGACGCCTTGCAGGCGAGCTACCCCACGGTGAGCCAGCTCGTCGGCGATGACTGGTTTCGTGCCGCTGCCGCGGTGTACGCCCGCGCACAGCCTCCGGGCGATGGGCGGCTGATGGACTATGGCGCGGGGTTTGCCGACTTTCTGGCCGGTTTCGCACCCGCCGCCGGGCTGCCCTATCTGGGTGGCGTGGCGGCGCTGGACCGGTGCTGGACCGAATGCCACCTGGCGGCGGACGCCCCCGCCGCAGACCGCGCCTGGTGGGCGCGCCAGCCACCCCAAGCGCTGGCGGCGCTGCGCCTGCACCCCCACCCTGCCGCCCGCTGGGCTTGGTGCGCCGACCACCCCGCCTATGCGCTGTGGCAGCACCACCGGGACGGCCTGCCCGTGCCCGATGGCTTGGAATGGAAGGGAGACGGCGGGCTCCTCACGCGGCCAGAAGCCGCCGTGGGCTGGCGGTCGCTGCCCAGGGCGGGCTGCGCGTTGCTGGACGCCTGCGCTGCGGGCATGCCGCTCGAAGCCGCAGCCACCGCCGCCCTGACGGCAGAGCCTGGCATCGACCTGGGCCTGCTGCTGGGCGACCTGCTCGATGCCGGCGCGCTCACCCACCGGGGCCTGGTGGCCCAGACCGGGCCCGCGCCACCGTTGCCACAGACCGGCGAGGCGTGACGCACGCATCGCCCGCACTTGCACCAGGGAGCTTCACAGGCCATCGTTTCAGGAGAACACCATGAACACCACCACCCACCTCCACCATGACGACAGCCATGGCCCGCGCGCCGTGTGGGCCCGGCTGACCGACACCGCCGCGTGGCTCACACCGCACAGCCTGCTGGCGCTGGTCAACCGGATCGCCGTGGCGGCGATTTTCTGGATGTCCGGACGCACCAAGGTCGACGGCTGGTTCAGCATCTCCGACAGCGCGTATGCGCTGTTCCGCTACGAGTACCAGGTCCCCCTGCTGCCACCCGAGCTGGCCGCACAAATGGCCACCGTGGCGGAGCACGTGTTTCCGATCCTGCTGGTGCTGGGCCTTTTCACCCGGTTCGCCGCCCTGTCGCTGCTGGGCATGACCCTGGTCATCCAGCTGTTTGTCTACCCCGACGCCTGGCCGACCCACCTGTCGTGGGCGGGCCTGATGCTGTACCTGGTGGGGCGCGGTGCGGGCAACATCTCGCTGGACCGGGCACTGGTCCGCTTAACCCGCTGACGTCTGCACCCAGCGCACGATGTCCGCCGCTGCCAGCGCGCCGGAGACACGCGCCACCTCGCGCCCCTGCTGAAAGACGATCATGGTCGGGATGCTGCGAATGCCGTGGCGCGCTGCCACCGCCTGGTGATCTTCGGTGTTGAGCTTTGCCAGGCGCACCCGGGGTTCCAGCTCGCGCGCGGCCTGGGCAAACGCCGGGGCCATCTGGCGGCAGGGGCCGCACCAGGGCGCCCAGAAGTCCACCACCACCGGAATATGGCTGCGCGCCACATGCTTGTCGAAGCTGGCGGTATCCAGCTCAAGCGGCACACCAGCAAACAGGCCCTGGTGGCACTGCCCGCAATCGGGCGCCTTGCCCAGGTCGGCGGCCTGCACGCGGTTGGTGGTGTGGCAGTGGGGGCAGACGATGTGCAGGGCTTGGGTCATGGCTTTACGCGGCACGGGCCAGCGGGCAGAGGATGGAAGTGAACAGAACAACGCCCCCGGGTGCACCGATGCACAGATGCTCCAGATCGCGCGCTTGGACTACGCCCAGGCGGCGCGGGGTCCTGTGCGGCACCCGGTGGCCTGCAGGTATGGTGTGGGCTTCCCCTGTGGTTTTCAAGCATGCGCTGCTGGCGCCTGGTTCCGGGTTTGATTGCGCCCGTGGCGCGTGCGAGTGCTTGCGAGTGCGTACGTGCGAGTAGCAGACTTGAAACAACCAGGGCCCATGCTCCACCTTCCTTCAATCTGCTATGGTTTTGCCCCATGCAGCTGCTGCCCCTTCTGACACCTGCCCACGCTCTGTTCCTTGATTTTGACGGCACCCTCACCGAGATGGCGCCGCGCCCCGAAGCGGTGCGCATCGCGTCCGGCCTGGTGCCCACCCTCGATGCGCTGCACCGCCACCTGGACGGGGCGCTGGCCATCGTCACGGGCCGCCGTGAGATCGACATCGACACCTTTCTGGCGCCGCTGCGCCTGCCCCTTGCCTCCGAGCACGGCGCGCAATACCGCCTGGGCGATGCGCCCGCCCGCCCCTCCATCGAGCCGCCCGACCTGGCCCCCGTGCTGTGCGCGGCACAGGCGCTGGCCGAGCAGCACGCCGGCCTGCTGGTGGAGCCCAAGCGCGCGAGCGTCGCGCTGCACTACCGGCTGGCGCCACACCTGGAAGATCTGTGCCACGAGGCACTCCTGCTCGCCATCCAGCACCTCGATGGTGTGGAGCTGCTGCGGGGCAAGTGCGTGTTCGAGGTCAAGCCCCGCGGCATCCACAAGGGCCAGGCCATCATCGACTTCATGACCCAGCCGCCGTTTGCAGGGCGCACGCCCGTGTTCGTGGGCGATGACATCACCGACGAAGCCGGATTTGCCGCCGTGCATTCGCTGGGCGGCTTCGGCATCAAGGTGGGCGAGGGCCCCACGGCCGCACAGCACCGATGCATGACGCCGGCCGCACTGCGCGGCTGGCTGTCTTCCGCCAGAACCCAATGGGAGCGACCCGCATGAACGAAGCAGCCACCCCCACCCCGCCCGCCTCTCTCGCGCTGGGCATGATCGGGAATTGCGCCATCAGTGCGCTCATCGACAGCCAGGGCCGCATGGTGTGGTGCTGCCTGCCGCGCTTCGACGGCGACCCGGTGTTCAACGCCCTGCTGCAGCCGGGCGACGAAGGCAGCCATTTCGCCATCGAGCTCGAAGACCTGGCGTCGGCGCACCAGTGGTACGAGCCCAATACCGCAGTGCTGCGCACCCAGCTGTTCGACAAGGCGGGCCACGGTGTGGAGATCACCGACTTTGCGCCCCGCTTTTTCAGCCGCTCACGCTACTTCCGGCCGATGACGCTGGTGCGCCGCGTGCGCGTGATCGAGGGCGCGCCGCGCATCCGGGTGGTGCTCAATGTGCGCTACGACTGGGGCCGCAGCGAACCCGCCATCACGCGGGGCAGCAACCATATCCGCTATGTGGGCGAGCACATGACGCTGCGCCTGTCGACCGACGCGCCGGTGTCGCACGTGCTGTCGGGCCAGCCGTTCGTGATGGCGCACGAGCACAACTTCCTTCTGGGCGCAGACGAAACGCTGACCGAGGGCATCGCCGACACCGCGCGGCGGTTCGAGCAGGAGACCACCGCGTACTGGCGCAGCTGGAGCCGCTCGCTGGCCGTGCCGCTCGAATGGCAGGACGCCGTGATCCGTGCGGCCATCACGCTCAAGCTCTCGCTGTACGAAGAGACCGGCGCCATCGTGGCCGCAATGACCACCAGCATCCCCGAATCGGCCCACAGCGGGCGCAACTGGGACTACCGCTATTGCTGGCTGCGCGATGCGTTCTTCGTGGTGCGCGCGCTCAACAGCATCTCCGAAGTGGGCACCATGGAGGACTACCTGCGCTGGCTGAGCAACGTGGTGGTGGAAGGCGGCGATGGCCACATCCAGCCGCTGTACGGCATCGGGCTGGAGAAGGACCTGCCCGAATCCATCATGCCGCAGCTGGCCGGCTATCGGGGCATGGGCCCCGTGCGCGTGGGCAACCAGGCGGCAGAGCATTTCCAGCACGATGTGTACGGCAACATCGTGCTCGGTTCCGCACAGGCCTTCCACGACCACCGGCTGCTGCACCGCGCGGGCGTGGCCGAATTCACGCGGCTTGAACGGGTGGGCGAGCAGGCCATCCGCGTCTATGGCCAGCCCGACGCCGGCATGTGGGAGCTGCGCACGCGTGCACGCGTGCACACCTCGTCGGCCCTGATGAGCTGGGCCGCGTGCGACCGCCTGGCCAAGGTGGCTGCGGCGCTGCAGCTGCCCGACCGCGCGGCCTACTGGCACGCCCATGCCGAGCGCATGCGCACCGAGATCCTGGAGAAGTCGTGGAGCCCCGAGCGGCAGGCGTTTGCCGAGAGCTTTGGCGGCAACGAGCTGGATGCCAGCGTGCTGCTGATGGCCGAGGTGGGCCTGATCGACCCCAAGGACCCGCGCTTCGTGAGCACCGTGGAGGCCATGGAGAAGAGCCTGTGCGACGGCCCCTACATGCGCCGCTACGAGGCCGCAGACGACTTCGGCAAGCCCGAGACAGCCTTCAACATCTGCACCTTCTGGCGCATTGATGCGCTGGCCCGCATCGGGCGCAAGGCCGAGGCGCGCGCCATCTTCGAGGCGATGCTGGCCGCACGCAACCCGCTCGGCCTGCTGTCGGAAGACACGCATTCCGAGACCCGCGAAATGTGGGGCAACTTCCCGCAAACGTATTCCATGGTGGGCGTGATCAACGCCGCCGTGCGACTTTCGGAGCCCTGGGACTCGGTGATTTGAGCCCACGTCCGACACCGGTTGTTTCAAATTGCAAGGATGATGGCAGGATGAGTAGACTTGTAGTGGTATCGAATCGCCTGGCAGACCCTCGCAAGCCCGCAGCGGGCGGCCTGGCCGTGGCACTGGGGGAGGCGCTGAACCAGACCGGCGGCCTGTGGTTTGGATGGAGCGGCACCGTGGCCGAGAACGGCACGCCGGGCGAGGGCGAACTGCACACGCGGCAGGCCGGCCCGGTCACGCTGGCCACCCTGGATCTGTGCAGCGAAGACCACCACAGTTACTACCAGGGCTACAGCAACAGCGTGCTGTGGCCGGTGTTTCACTACCGGCTCGACCTGGCAGACTTTGACGCCAGCTACATCGCGGGCTACCGGCGGGTGAACAAGCTGTTTGCGCGCAAGCTGCTGCCCCTGCTGCGCGACGACGACACGATCTGGATCCACGACTATCACCTGATTCCGCTGGCGGCCGAGCTGCGCGCCATGGGCTGCAAGCAGCGCATGGGCTTCTTTCTGCACATCCCCATGCCGCCGCCGCTCATCATGGCGGCCATCCCGCAGCATGAGTGGCTCATGCGCTCGTTGTTCGCCTATGACCTGGTGGGCCTGCAAAGCGAGGCCGATGTGTCGCACTTCAAGCGCTATGTGCGCAACGAGGGCAGCGCTGAAGAAGTGGACGACACCCGCGTTCGTGCCTTTGGCGCCACGGTGGCGGTGCAGGCGTTTCCCATCGGCATCGACGTGGAAGAGTTCACCCGGCTCACCCAGGCCAGCGAAGCCGTGGAAACCTACGAGAGCATGCGCGCGGAATACTCGCGCCGCCGGCTGCTCATGGGCATCGACCGGCTCGATTACTCCAAGGGCATTCCGCAGCGCGTGCGGGCCTTCCGCGAATTGCTCGACCGCTATCCCGAGAACCGCGGCAGCTCCACCCTCATCATGATCGCCTCGCCCACGCGCGATGACGTGAATGCCTATGCCGATCTGCGGCAGGAGCTGGAAGGGCTGTGCGGGTCCGTCAATGGCGACTATGGCGAGCTGGACTGGATGCCGGTGCGCTATATCCACCGCATGGTGGCGCGCAAGCGCGTGCCCGGGCTGTGCCGGGCGGCCTCGGTGGGCCTGGTGACGCCGCTGCGCGACGGCATGAACCTGGTGGCCAAGGAATATGTGGTGGCGCAAGACCCGGACGACCCGGGCGTGCTGGTGCTGTCGCGCTTTGCCGGTGCGGCCGAGCAGCTCAAGGAAGCGCTTCTGGTGAACCCCTATGACACCCAGGGCATGGCAGACAGCATCCAGCAGGCCTTGCAGATGCCGCTGGCCGAACGCCAGGCGCGGCACCAGAAACTGATGGAGCGCATCCGCGAGCACGACGTGCACTGGTGGCGCCAGAGCTTTCTCAGCGCACTGCAATCTGCGGGCGCTTGAGCAGCGGGGGCAGCGTCTTCGCGCTGCGGCGCTGCAGCCTTTGTGACCAGACTCCGGTAGCCGGTAACCGGTAACCGGTAACCGGTAACCTAAAGCCACTTGGCCAGCAGGCTGACCACAAAGCTCAACAGCAGCGTGGACGCCAGGGGCACGTCCCAGTCGCGCCCCAGCCACCGGAACCGCAGATCGCCCGGCAGGCGCCCGAACCCCATGCGACGCAGCAGGGGCGACAGCCAGCTGATCAGCATCAGGGCCAGAAAGATGACGAGAAACCAGCGGAGCATGGTGGCGCAAGTGTAGGTGCACAGGATCTCGCGGCACGCGAGAATGTGGCACGGCACTTGCAGCCCATCGCTCATTTCCGCACCCGACTTCTGAACACCCTCTTCCACCCATGGCAGGCAGCGATCACGTCATCCTGGGCGGCCAGCGCTGGCAGTTCGGCGGCCTGCGCGACATGCTGGCCAAGGCCACGCCCCTGCGCTCGGGCGATGTGCTGGCCGGCGTGGCCGCCACCACGGCCGTGGAGCGCATGGCCGCTCGCCTGTGCCTGGCCGACGTGCCCTTGCGCCGCTTCCTGAGCGAGGCGCTCGTTCCCTACGAGACCGATGAGGTCACCCGACTCGTCGTCGACACGCACGACACCGCGGCGTTTGCGCCCATCGCCCACCTCACCGTGGGCGACTTCCGCAACTGGCTGCTGGCGCACGAGACCGACAGCGCCGCGCTCGCCGCCGTGGCGCCCGGCATCACCCCCGAGATGGCCGCCGCCGTGAGCAAGCTCATGCGCAACCAGGATTTGATCGCGGTGGCGCGCAAGTGCCGCGTGGTCACGCGCTTTCGCAACACCATCGGCCTGCCCGGCCGCCTGGCCGTGCGGCTGCAGCCCAACCACCCCACGGACGACCTGCGCGGCATCGCGGCGTCGATGATCGACGGGCTGCTGTACGGCGCGGGCGACGCGGTGATCGGCGTGAACCCGGCCACCGACAGCGTCGCCGCACTCACGGGACTGGTGCAGATGCTGGACGAGGTGATCGCCTCGCTGCAGATCCCCACGCAAGGCTGCGTGCTGACGCATGTGACGAACACGCTGCGCATGGTCGAGCACGGCGCGCCGGTGGACCTGGTGTTCCAGTCCATCGCGGGCACCGAGGCGGCCAACCGAGGCTTTGGCATCACGCTGGCGCTGCTGCAGGAGGCGCGCGCAGCGGCCCTGTCGCTGCGCCGGGGCGCAGATTTTGGGGAGGATGGCATCGGCGACAACGTGATGTATTTCGAGACCGGCCAGGGCAGCGCCCTCTCGGCCAACGCGCACCACGGCGTGGACCAGCAGACCTGCGAGGCGCGGGCCTACGGCGTGGCCCGAGCGTTTGCGCCGCTGCTGACCAACACGGTGGTCGGCTTTATCGGGCCGGAATACCTGTACGACGGCAAGCAGATCATCCGCGCGGGGCTGGAAGACCATTTCTGCGGCAAGCTGCTGGGCGTGCCGCTGGGCTGCGACGTGTGCTACACCAACCATGCCGAGGCCGACTCGGACGACATGGACACGCTGATGACCCTGCTGGGCACGGCGGGCCTGACGTTCATCATGGGCGTGCCGGGGGCGGACGACATCATGCTCAACTACCAGAGCACCTCGTTCCACGATGCACTCTATCTGCGCGACCTGCTGGGGCTGCGCTGTGCGCCCGAGTTCGCAGCCTGGCTGGAGCGCATGCACATCACGGACGAGAACGGGCGGCTGCTGCAGGCGACCGAGCACCACCCGGCGCTGGCGCAGATGCGACGGCTGAAGGTGTCGCCCTGAACAGCCGCCCGAGCGCACCACACCACCCCGAGGCTGCCGATGAATCCCGCACCCGCCCCTGCCATTCCACCCGACCCCTGGAGCGACCTGCGCGCCCACACGCAGGCCCGCCTGGCCCTGGGCCGTACGGGCGCCGCCCTGCCCACGGCCGAGCTGCTGCGCTTTGGGCTGGCCCATGCGCAGGCGCGCGACGCCGTGCACATCCCGCTGGACGCCGAAGGCCTGGCCGCGCAGTTGCAGGCCCAGGGGTGCAGCACGCTGCAGGTGCACAGCGCCGCGCACGACCGCCCGACCTATCTGCTGCGCCCGGACCTGGGCCGGCGGCTGTGCGACGCCGATGCGCACGCGCTGGGCGCGGGCGCTGCCGAGCCCCGCGCCCCCATCGACCTGCTGCTGGTGGTGGCCGACGGCCTGTCGTCGCTGGCCGTGGCGCGGCATGCGCCGCCGCTGGTGGCGGCCATCTGCGAACAGGCGCCTGCGGACTGGGGCATCGGCCCGGTGGTGATCGCCCGGCAGGCGCGGGTAGCGCTGGGCGACGAAGTGGGCGCGCTGCTGGGCGCGCGCCTGGTGGCGGTGCTGATCGGCGAGCGGCCGGGCCTGAGCGCGCCCGACAGCCTGGGCATCTACCTGACCTGGCACCCGCAGGTGGGGCGCAGCGATGCCGAGCGCAACTGCATCTCCAACGTGCGGACCGAAGGGCTGGCGCCCACCGCCGCGGCCGCGCGGCTGTGGTGGCTGTGCCGCGAGGCGCGGCGCCTTGCGCTGACGGGGGTAGGGCTCAAGGACGGCAGCGACGGGCTGACGCTGGCGCAGAGCTGACGCTGGCGGCGGGCATTGATCTGGCGCGCTCACCGTCCGACCGCCCGGGCTGAGCCTGCCAAGCCCAGAAAATTCAAGCAAAAACAGGCCTCAGCGCTTATCCACAAAGCGCTGACAGCTCACTTTTCAATAGCAAAAAATCCCACGCTCTACAAGCGGTGCGACCGGTCTCCCCGCGCAAACCCCATGGGCTCCCACGGATCGCCTGCGCCCACGGCCAGCACCTTGAACAGCTCGCCCATTTCATGCTCCATGATCAGCTTGGCCGCCGTTGCACGCTCGGCCTGCGGCTGCCGCTCCATGGCGGGCAGCAGGCCGCAGTTGATGAGGAAATGCGCCTGCGTGGTGTAGCCCAGCACGTGCAGCCCGGCCTCCTGCGCCGCCAGCGCCATGGCGGTGAAGTTGACGTGGGCGGTGATGTCCTTGCGGCCCACGTCCACCAGCGGGTCGCCGTCGGCGAGATGCCCCTGGTGGCACATCACCGTGCCCATGTGGCGCTCCGGGTGGTAGTACTCGGCTTCGCCGAAGCCATAGTCCAGCAGAAAGGCCGCGCCGCGCACGAGCCGGTCGGCCAGCATGCGCATGAAGCCCTCGCCCTGGGCATGGATCTCGGTCAGGTAGTCGTGCGGGCCCTCGATGTCGACCGGCGGGCGCAGGGGGGTGGGACGGTCGGCCCAGACAAAGCGGCCGTCCTCGGCCACCACCACGCCGCGCTCGTGCCACCCGTCACCGTCGTTGCCGCCCTGCCGCCCGCCATGGCGGGCGAGCAGCTGCACCGGCATCGCGTCCAGCACCTCGTTGCCCACCACCACGCCGCTGAACTGTTCGGGCAGCGCATCCACCCAGCGCAGCTTGTGCGCGTGGGCCACCAGGTGGGCCTGCTGGCGCGCGCGCAGGCTGCCCGACAGGTCGACGATGGTGTAGCGCTGCACGCGGTCGCCCAGCGTGTCGAGCAACTGCAGCGCCAGCGCGCCCGAGCCCGCGCCGAACTCCCACACCTCGTCGGTCCCGGTGTGCGCCAGCGCTTCGCCCACCTGCGCGGCCAGCGTCTGGCCGAACAGCGGGGTCAGCTCGGGCGCGGTCACAAAGTCGCTGCCCGATGCGGGCATGGTGCCGAACTTGGTGGAGTCGTTGGCGTAGTAGCCCAGGCCGGGGGTGTAAAGGGCCAGGGCCATGAAGCGGTCAAACCCCAGCCAACCGCCCTCGGCGGCGATGGCCTGGGCGATGTGCCGGTGCAGGGCGGTCGTTAAACTGTCGGGTCTTTGGGTCACGGCCCGCATTGTCCCCCACATGGTCTCCACGCCCCCACCCTCCCCTGCCCGCACCGTGCTGGTCACCGGCGCCGCCCGGCGCCTGGGCCGCAGCATCGCGCTGGCGCTGGCGGCGGGCGGCTGGCAGGTGGCCGTGCACTACCGCTCGTCACAGCAGGATGCTATGGATACCGTAGCTGCCTGCACAGCAATGACAAGCGGTAGCGCCCTTTTTGATGCAGATTTTGAGGACGAGGCCGCCGTGCGCGGCCTGCTGCCCCGCGTGGTGGAGCACTACGGCCGCGTGGATGCGGTGGTCAACAGCGCCTCGCTGTTCGAGCACGACAACGCCGAGACCTTCGGCTTTGCCGCGCTGGAGAAACACGTGCGCAGCAACACGGCCGCGCCGGTGCTGCTGGCCCAGGCCCTGCACCGGCACCTGAGCGACCGCGCAGCGGCGGGCGAGGCCAGCGCGCAGGGCGCCGTGGTCAACCTGCTGGACCAGAAGCTCTGGAACCAGAACCCCGATTTTGTGAGCTACACGCTCTCCAAGGCGGCGCTCGAAGCCGCAGGCACCATGCTGGCCATGGCGCTGGCGCCGCGCGTGCGCGTGGTGGGTGTGGCGCCGGGCCTCACGCTCACCAGCCACATGCTCAGCGACGAACGGTTCGCCCAGCTGCATGCGCTCTCGCCCCTGGGCCGCTCGTCCACCGCCGACGATGTGGCCAGCACGGTGAAGTTCGCGCTGGAGAACCGGTCCATCACCGGCACCACGCTGCTGGTGGACGGTGGCCAGCACCTGATGAAGTTTGACCGCGATTTTTCTTTGATGTGAGCGCAGGCTCCAGCAGAAAGCACCTTCACCCATGGACGACACTCCGGGCGGCACCCAGATCCTCACGCTCACCGGCCTGCGCTTTGACGCCAACCTGGGCATCCTGGACCACGAGCGCACCGCCCCCCAGCCCATCCAGGTGGATGCCGAGCTGAACCAGGGCCTGCAGCCCCTGCTGCCACACGACGACGACATCAGCCATGTGCTGGACTACCGCAAGGTGCGCCAGATCATCATCGACGAGTGCACGGCCGAGCACGTGAACCTGCTGGAGACCCTGATCGGCAAGCTGGCCCACCGCCTGATGCAGCTGCCCGGCGTGCTCGGCGTGCGCGTGAAGATTGCCAAGCTGGAAATTTTTGACGACTGCGAAGTGGCCATCCGGATGGAAACCGGGCAGTGGTGAGCCCCACCCGCCGCTGCCGACAAAACGGCGGGAATGAGACAATTGGCGGATGAGTACCGCCTGGACAGAAGCCGAATCCCCCACCGTGGCCGCCGCCCCCTCCGCCGCCGCACCGCGCCACGACCTGAAGATCGAGCGTGAAACCCACAAGCTCGAAAAGCGCCTGTGCCGTGAGGTCGGCAAGGCGATCGTGGACTTCAACATGATCGAAGAGGGCGACAAGGTCATGGTGTGCATGTCCGGCGGCAAGGACAGCTACACGCTGCTGGACATTTTGCTCAAGCTCAAAGCCCGGGCGCCCATCCACTTCGACCTGGTGGCCGTCAACCTCGACCAGAAGCAGCCCGGGTTCCCCGAACATGTGCTGCCCGAATACCTGGCCAGCACCGGTGTGCCTTTCCACATCGAGAACGAAGACACCTACAGCATCGTCAAGAAGCTGATCCCCGAGGGCAAGACCACCTGCAGCCTGTGCAGCCGCCTGCGCCGGGGCATTCTCTACCGCGTGGCCGATGAGCTGGACTGCACCAAGATCGCGCTGGGCCACCACCGCGACGACATCCTGCAGACCTTGCTGCTCAACATGTTCTTTGGCGGCAAGATGAAGAGCATGCCCCCGAAGCTGGTGAGCGACGATGGCAAGCATGTGGTGATCCGCCCCCTGGCCTATGTGGCCGAGAAGGACACCGCGCGCTGGTCGGCGCACCGCGACTTCCCCATCATCCCCTGCAACCTGTGCGGCAGCCAGGAGAACCTGCAGCGCAAGCAGGTGGGCGAGATGCTGCGCGAGTGGGAGAAGAAATTCCCCGGCCGCGTCGAGAACATGTTCACCGCGCTGCAGAACGTGGTGCCGTCGCACCTGCTGGACGGCGGGCTCTACGACTTCCGCAACGCCCGGGCCACCGGCGAGGCGAACGAGAACGGCGACAAGGCATTCGACAAGGAAGAGTTCGCCGCGCCCGCGCCGCTGTCGTTGTTACCAGGTGTTCAGGTGGTGCAATTGACGTGAACCTCGCGCAGGTGGCGGCACTCCCAACACCACGGCGCGGGCCCCAGGCGGCAGCCACACCGGCTGCAAAGCTGAGCCCGCCCCGCAGCCCGGAGGAGCCCCTGCCATGACATCGCTCACACACACCGCCCTGACACCCTCGTCTCTTACATCCACGGCGTTGCTGCCCTTCGAGGTGCACATGCCCCGATTTCTGCGGCTTGCCTGCGTGGCCCTGGCCGTGGCAGCCGCCGCGCTGCTGGCTGGCTGCAGCACTCCCCGCGTGGTGGATGGGCGGGTTCAGAGCTTTACCACCCTGAACGCCGTACCCAGCCCTGCGACCTACCGGCTGGAGCGCCTGCCCTCCCAGCAAACCCCCTCCTTCGACAGCATCGCCGCTCTGGCGGATCAGGCGCTGGCGCGTGCCGGCCTGCGCCGCGACGACGCGGCCCCCGGTGTGCTGGTGCAGCTGGGCCTGCAGGCCGACACCGTTCCGCGCCTCGACCCCTGGGACGCGCCCTACGGACCCTACGGCATGCACGGCCCCTGGGCCTGGGGCGGCTGGCACGGGCGGGGCTGGGGGGTGGGCGGCCTGTGGCGCATGGGCGGCCCCACGCCACTGCACCGCCGCGCCGTGAGCCTGGTGATGCGCGACGCCCGCACGCAGGCCGTGGTGTACGAGACCTCGGCCGTGCACGAGGATGTCTGGGTCAGCGACCCGGCCGTGTACGGCGTGCTGCTGGACGCCGCACTGCAAGGCTTTCCCACACCGCCGCAGGGTGCCCGCCAGGTGCGGCTGCCCCTCTCACCCGCTGTGCCCGCCGTGCCCGGCACCGTCACGCCCTCCGCAGCACCGCGCTGACCCCTGCCAGGGTTGTGGCACCGCGCGGCCCGTTCTCTTGAAAGCCCCCACTGCATGCAAGCCACCCGCATCGTTGCCATCCGCCACGGCGAGACCGCCTGGAACGTGGACACCCGCATCCAGGGCCACCTCGACATTCCGCTGAACGACACCGGCCTGTGGCAGGCCGAACAGGTGGGCCGGGCGCTGGCCGACGAGCCCGTGGCCGCCATCTACACCAGCGACCTGCAGCGCGCACACGCCACGGCCCAGGCCGTGGCCCGCGCCACAGGGGCGCCGCTGACGCCGCACACGGGCCTGCGCGAACGCAGCTTCGGCCACTTCCAGGGCCGCACCTTTGCCGAGATCGAGGCCGAGCTGCCCGAAGATGCCCGCCGCTGGCGCAAGCGCGACCCGCACTACACCCCCGAGGGCGGCGAATCGCTGGTCACGCTGCGCGAACGCATCGAGCGCACGGTGAGCGCGCTGGCCGAGCGCCATGTGGGCGAGCAGGTGGTGATGGTGGCCCACGGCGGCGTGCTGGACGTGCTGTACCGCCTGGCCACGCGCCAGGACATCCAGGCGCCCCGCACCTGGCAACTGGCCAACGCGGCCATCAACCGCCTGCTGTGGACGCCCGACGGCCTGAGCCTGGTGGGCTGGGCAGACACCCAGCACCTGGACAGCCAGGCCGCGCGCGACGAGACGCATTCCTGAACCCTTGCAACTCACTATCGGCCGACGGACGGACCAAGGACGCTGGCCGTGCGCGCGACGTGCGCGAGTCGGCGCAGCTCGCTTTCGTGCACACTGTGTTGTCTGGATCCACGTGGTATCTGTGCATGGGGCGCGTGCCATGTGCCACGCCGGCCAGCCCGCCGTCTGCGGCCTGCCGTGGCCCTGCTGCCCTTCCCCCGGCATTGCGCGGCGATACGCCAACAGCGTCGATGAACACGGCATGCTGCGTGGCGCCACTCCCTCCAAAAAGGACCCGCCACCCACGCTAGTCCATACGTCGCTCATCATTCACGGTCATCGCAATTTCCCCCGTTCGCTGGCGGCCGTGACTGTCACCGGCCTGCCGCAACGCTATCGCTTCGGGCATCCTTCAGAATGGCCTGCACGTCTGCGCCATACACCTTCTCGGCCCGCGCATACACGCCAGACATCACTTTGCGAAAGGCTGCCAGGTCGGGGCGTATGACCTTGGCTCCCGCACGCCCCATGGCTTCCAGGTTGCGCTCGTCGGCCTCTTTCACTAGCCTGCGCGACAGTGTGGCAGCCTCGCGTGCGGCAATGCTGAATTGGTCGCGCTCGGCCGCACTGAGCTTTGTCCATAGTGCCTCGGAAGCCACAAAAGGCAATGGGCTATACACATGCTGGGTGAGCACGATATGGGGTGCCACCTCATGAAAACGCAAGGCGCGTATCGTATCTATCGGATTTTCCTGCCCCTCAACCTGGCCCTGCTGAATGGCGGCATAGACCTCGGTGACAGGGATGACCACCGGCTCATAGCCTATGGACTCCATGATCCACTTGATCATGTCGTTGGGAAAGACACGCATTTTCTTGCCCGCAGCGTCTGCAGGCCGCGTCATGGGCGAGCGTGTGGTGAAGCTGCGAAAGCCTGCCTCCCAGGTGGCCACGTGGCGTACGCCTTTGGCCGCCATCTTGCCGAACTGCTTATGCAGCCATGGCGAGCTGTCATAGAGGCGCCAGCCCTGCTCATAGCTGTCCACCAGGTAGGGCAGGGCCGTGAGGTTGAGCTCGGGCACCAAGCTCGCAAAGCTGCCGGTGGCACTGGCGGTGAAATCAAGCCGGCCCTCGGCCACGGCCTTGATGCTTTGCGGATCGTTGCCCAGTTGGCCGGAATGGAACACCAGCACGCGGTATTTGCCGCGAGTGAGCTCCTCCACGCGCTTGGCAAACAGCTCAGCGGCCTGATGGCGGGCTCCCGAAGGTGTGTCGGTGTGGTTGAGCTTGAGGACGCGAGCCTCGGCCCCCGCCTGGGAGAAAGCTGGACCGCCTAGCAACAGCGCGCCAGCGAATCCCAGGCTCAAAAACAAAGAGCGAGTCACCTGCATCATGCCTGCCTCCTGCGTTTACTGACGAATGCGGCCATCGGTGCCGATGAGTGAGAGGTCCACAAAGCGTGACCCCTCACGCTGGCCGGGTCCGAAGTCCACGACAAAGCCCCCCAGGTCAGTGCGGCGAAGACTTTCCAGCCCACGAACCAGATCCTTGCGCTGCGGATTTTTGCCCGAGCGGCGCAGGCCCTCAACCAAGATGCGAGCGACGATGTAGCCCTCCAGCGAAGCAAAGTTGGCACGGGCTGGGTCGATTCCCAGCGAGGCTATGCGGCGGCGAAAGTCCATGGCAATCGGCGCCGTGGCCTTGTACGGGTTGGGTACCCCCTGAGCAACTGCGACGCCGGAGGCTTCTGCGCCCAGTTGGGCCACCAGTTGCTCCGCGTCTACGGTAGAGGTGGCGAAGACGAAAGCGGGCAGATTCTTGGCGCGCAGACCTTTGACCATCGCCCCTGCCACGGGCGTGTTGCTAACCAACAGCACCGCCTGCGGCGCCGCAGCGACTATTTTTTTTACTGTCGCTTCCACCTTGAGATCATTGCGCGGCTGCATAGCCACCGCCACGGGTGTGATCTGGCGCTTGGCCAAGGCCGCCTGAGCGTCGGCCCAGGCTTCGCGGCCGAAGTCGGTGTCTTCGTAGATCACGGCCACGCGCTCCGAGCCCATGGTGTGCATCTGGTCCAAGATACGCTGTACTTCGTCACGGTAGCTGGCTCGCACATGGAACAGTGCGCCTTTGGCGCGCAGGGCCGCGTTGCCCGAACGCACACCCAGCACAGGCAAATCGGCCTTCTCCAGAAGGTCTTTTTGAAGCACTGCCTCGATGTTTTCGGCGCCCCACATTCCGATCAATGCGACAGGCGCTTCTTGCTCGATCAACTCTTCCACCAAGCGCACCGTCTCGGCGCTTCGATAGCCGTCATCGCGCGAAACAAGCCGGAGCCGGTTGCCAGAGACACCGCCGGCGGCGTTGATCTCATCGAACGCGATCATCGCTCCCAGGTTGAAGTCGCGCCCAGACACTGCCAGCGGGCCTCCAAACGGAGCCACCTGGCCAATGACGAGGTCCTTGGCCAGCGTGTGGAGCGGAATGGCAGCCAGCCAAGTGGCCAGAATGACGCAACGCAAGAACAGCGGGCCGGCAGGTGGTTTTGGCATCGTGGGTCTCCACAGATTGAATACGGCGCGCCAGCGAGCGCGCTGTCAACAGGGCAGGTCGTGAGAGGTCTTTCACGGCTCAGATCAGGAGGGCCATCGGCGGCTCGGCGATGGCAAATACCTTTGGTGCAAAGAAAATGGGGCTCACAAAAAACCTTTGGCAGGTGGGAGCAAAGCTGCAGCCCCGACAAGGGCTTGAGCACACGACTGCATGCTCGGTAACTCGCAGTGCAACCCGCTACACGCGTTCATAGATCTGAACCGTCTTGCTCTCCACCCAAGGAGCAGTCAAGGCGTCAAATGTTTTGAAGTGCGGCATGGCCAAGTGCGCCTGGAATGCCTCCGCAGACTCATAGACCTCATAGAGGAAGATGTGTGAGGGTTCGTGCAACGCCACGCACACGTCGAACTGGTGGCATTCGGGCTCATTCGCCAGGGAGTCTCGCGCGTTGGCCTGCATGGCAGGCAGGAATTTCGCGAGGTGCGGGGGCTTGACATGGAAAGTGACAGTGACGATGACCATGGTGCTACTTGATTCGATGCTGGAAAGTGATGGTTTGCGCCCGAGGGCCCCGTTGCGCCCCCGGAAAGTCAAGCGGCTCAACCCAAGCTCGCAATCAGGCGCGGCAACCATGAGGTGAGCCAGGGCACATAGGTGATGAGCAGCACGACCATGAAGGTTGCTGCCATCAGCGGCCACAGGTGTTTTGTAATTTCGCCGATTCCCGCTTTCGCCAACTTTGCCGCTACGAAAAGCGTCCCCCCCACGGGCGGGGTGTACAGCGCGATGGCGAGATTGGCGGTCATGATGACGCCCATGTGGACCAAATCGATCTTGAAAGCCATGGCAAGCGGCAAAAACAAGGGGGCCGCCATGAGCAATGCCGGTAGCGGCTCAATGAAAATGCCTAAAAGCACCAGAGCCACATTGAGCATGATGAGGAACACCCACTTCTGGTGCGCCACGGATCCCACCCAGTCCGCCAATTGTTGGGCCACCTGCTCTACCGTGATGAGCCAGGCCAGCGCGCCCGTAGCTCCGATCACCAGCATCACCGTGGCGCTGGTCATGAAAGCCTTGAGCAGCAATTTCGGGATCTGCTCCCACTTCAAATCCTTGTAGAAAAACATGGAGACCACCAAGCCGTACACCACAGCCACCGCAGCTGACTCGGTGGGCGTGAAATAGCCCGACCAGATTCCGCCCACGATGAAGACAGGCATGATGAGCGCCGGACCTGCGGACAGCGTCGCTGCCCAGATCTCCTTGAACGAGGCGCGGCGGTCGCCGTTGTCGCAGCCCGTCTTCTTGCCGTACCACATGCACACCGCAATCAGCGCCGCTGCCGAGACGAGTGCGGGCAGCAGCCCGGCCATGGAGAGGGTGCGCATGGACACGCCTGACACGAAGGCGTAGACCAGAAACGGGATGGACAGAGGCATCAGCAGCGCCAGCGTGCCTGCCACCGACAACAGCGCCGCTGCAAAGCCGCGCGAATAGCCGCGTGCCACCATGGAAGGGATCACCAGCGATCCAATGGCTGCGGTGTCGGCAATCGCCGACCCCGAGACCCCTCCAAACAGCAAGCACGACACCACGGTGACCACACCCAGGCCGCCCGGCAGCCAGCCGAAAAGTACCTTGGCAAAGTCCACAATGCGGGCGCCTACACCGCCCTGCGCCAGCAGCTCGCCGGTAAAGACAAACAGCGGTACCGCAATCAGAATGAAGGGCTCCACCCCTCCAATGAACGAGAGAAAAATGGTCTCCAACGGGTGCGACATGCCGTACGTTGCGATGACACCCAAGGTCGTTGCCAACAGCGCATACATGAGCGGAATACCCGCGAGCGCCAGTACGAAGAACAAGGAGAAGATGACGAGGGACAACATGTTGGGATGCTCTTGAGGGTTACTCGTCCGCGGGGTAGCGATGGTCGCGTGGCACGCCACGCAGGGTCAGCACAAAGTCCCATGCGGTGAAGACCAGCATCAGACCTGCACCCAGCGGCAAAGGCATGTACTGCCATGCCATGGGCCACAGCAGGGTCGTGAGCGTGTTGTTCCAGCTCTCGGCCACGATCCGCCAGCCGTAGTACAACAAGAAGGTCAGCACCACCAGGCACACCAGTTGCACTGCCATATCCGCCAGGCGACGGCCAGCGGGGTCAAGTTTGTCGAGGAATTCCGTAATGGTCATGTGTGCCCCACGCTGGGCTGCGGAGGCACCTCCCAAGAATGTGACCCACACCATCAGCAGTTCACCCAGTTCAGTGACCCACGCGAGGTCTTTGCCGAATGCGTGCAGCACGACGTTGACAAAAACCAGAGTAATCATGAACGCGCCGATGCAGATCACCGAGCCGTCCACCACCTTGCCGAGCCAATACAGCGGGAGGGGCAAAGGTACCGGGGTAGGCCGCAGCGGCGCCTCGTGGGACAGATGGTCCAGGGAGGTGTCACTCATAACGCGCGCTCCTCCGTCATTTAACGGCTTTGCGGATCGCCGCAGCATCCGCCAGCACCGCGTCTACGTCGGCGCCGTACTTTTCGCGCGCTTTGCCGTAAACGGGGTCCACGGCCTTGCGGAATGCGTCAACGTTCGGCTTGCGGTTGACTTTGGCGCCCTTGGCCGACATGTCGGCCAGCATCTTCTCGTCGTTCTCCTTGATCATCTGGCGGGCGAACGGTGCGGTCTCCGTGGCGGCTCTGGAGATGGCCTGTTGGTCAGCCGGAGACAGCTTTTGCCATGTCTTCTCGGAGATGGCCAGCGGGATGGGGCTGTACACGTGATTGGTCAGCGTGACGTTGGGCGCCACTTCGTAGAACTTGTTGGAGTAGATGGTGTCGATCGGGTTCTCCTGCCCCGACACCGCTCCCTGCTGAATCGCCAGGTAGACCTCCGGCAACGGCATGATCTGAATGCCGAACCCCATGGCCTCCAGAGTCCATCGCATCATTTCATTGGGGAAGGTGCGCAGCTTTTTTCCTTTGGCGTCTTCCGGACTACTGAGCGCGTCCTTGGTCGTCATGCTGCGAAAACCCGCCTCCCAGGTGGCCAGAAACCGAAAACCTTTGGAAGGAGCTTTGTCGAACTGCTCCTTCAACCACTTGGACTCGTCGTAGAACTTCCAGCCCTGCTCATAGCTGTCCAGAATGAAAGGCAGCATGGTGAGGTTGAGCGATGGAATGTGTGGCGCGTACGATCCCGTGGAAGACACCGTGAAGTCAATGCCACCCAAGGCCATTTGTTCGATGTTCTTGGGATCGTTGCCCAGCTGGCTGCAACAAAACACTTGAACCTTGTAGCGCCCCTGCGTGTATTCCTCCACCTTTTTGGCGAATACCTGAGCCGCCGCATGGCGAGCACCCTGCTGCTGATCGGTGTGACTGAACTTCAGCACCGTTTGCGCCTGCGCAAACGCAGCGAAGGCCGCGCCCACCAGGACAAACGAAAAGCGAACGAGATTTTTTTTGGCTGTCATGCTGTCTCCTTGTGCTTGAATGGTGTGAAAGGTGCCGGAATGGGCTCCAATGGATCGAACTCGCTGAGAACGATGCGTTGACCGCGAGAATGCGAGGCGTAGACCGCCTGCTGCACGCGCAGGTTGTAGAGATAGTCCGAGGCTGTGTTCTCGGGCGTCGTGCCGGTGGCCAGGCAGTCCAGCACGTGCCTCTGCAGAGCGGCGCAGGCTCCACCGCCAAAGCTCAATTCGGTGCCCCGGTGATAGATGTGCTCCGTTTCGGGGCCTGAATGGGGCTTCCACCACAGGCGCGCCTCGCCATCCAACCGCAGCACGCCTGCCGAGCCTTCCAGCCACATCTCGCCCATGGTGCGGCGCGGGTTGGAGGCCACGTGGTCGTTCAGGCGGTTGCCATCAAACAGTCCGGCGCTCCCCCCTTCAAACTCAAAGGTGATGAGGCCTGCATCTTCGCCCTGTATCACGGGGTTGAGCTGGCGCAGCCGGGCGTACACGGCAGTCACTTCGCCCATCAGGAAGCGGAAGGTGTCAATGAGATGGATGGCGGTCTCCACCACGAGCAAGCGGGGCATGGTCTGAAAATACGGCTGGCGATCCAGGTAGGCGCGGGGCCCCTGGCCATCGCCAGGCCGCAAGCGGAAGCTGATGCTGTGCAACGCCCCCAGGGCGCCCGAGTCAATGAGCCGACGGGCTTCGCGGAACCAGGGCATGAAGCGGAAGTTCTCGTGCACCACCAAAGGCTGTCCCGCATCGCGCGCACGCGCGGTCAGCACCAGTGCTTCTGCATAGTTGGATCCGAACGGCTTTTGGCAGATGGCCGGCAGGCGGTGCGCAAACACGGCCCCAAGCACCTCGGCATGGCTCGCCGGAGGGGTGACGACATCCACCACGTCCGGCGCCACCGCATTCAGCATGTCCTCCACGCGCGTAAAAGTGCGTGGAATGCCAAATCGCCGCGCCAAGGACTCAGCCTTCTGAACATCGGCATCGCACAGACCTACCAACTGCGCGTCTGCAAGGCCCGTCCAACCCTCCAGATGGAACTGGCTGAAGAAGCCCGACCCCACCACCGCAATGCGGCGGCGCACGGTCATCGCGCTGGCAGAGGAGTTCAACGATGTCATGAATCACACCTTGGCCGAGGTCTTCATCAGCGCGGCCACCACCGCGCGGGTAACCTCCGCCGTGCCATGAGGGCCTCCGAACTCCATGGGGCGCACGCTGCCGTCCGCAAACACCTGTTCCACGGCGTTTTCAATCAGCGCTGCACCGTCCGCCAAACGCGGGTCTCCCGCACGATCCGCAAGCCAATCGAGCATCATTGCGGCGGAAAGCATCATGGCCGTGGGGTTCGCCTTGCCCTGGCCGGCAATGTCTGGCGCCGTTCCGTGCGCCGGTTGGAACAACCCGTGCCGGTCGCCAATATCGCCCGAGGGCGCCATGCCCATGCCGCCCACCAAGGCGGCAATCAGGTCAGAGAGAATGTCTCCAAACATGTTCTCCGTGACCATCACGTCGTACGTCCACGGTTTCATGACCAGATTGAGCGCCATGGCGTCCACGTAGGCGTGGTCGGAGGCTACGTCCGGGTACTTGAGGGCTACCTCGCTGAACACCCCGCGCCAGAAGGCCATGGACGAGAAGACATTGGCCTTGTCGACGTTGGTCACTCTTGCGCTGCGGCCCTTGGTGGCGGCCCGCCGCTGGGCAAGCTTGAAGGCGAATTCGCAGATGCGCGCGGTGCCTTGGCGCGTGATCTTCATGGTGTCGTACACCTCGCTGGTCACTCCATCCGCTTGGCGTACGTCGCCTCGGCCGCGGGCATAGAACAGGCCCTCGGTGCTTTCACGCACCAGCACGAAGTCGATGTCTTGGGCCTTGGGGTTGCTCAGGGGCGTGGGCAGGCCCTTGAAGGTTCGAATGGGCCGTACCCCTGCATAGAGATCGAAATGAAAACGAAGATCAAGCTGAGGAATGATTTCAGTGCCATCCGTGCCGCGCACATGCGGCAGGCCCATGGCACCAAACAGAATGGCGTCGGCCTTGTCGCACACCTTGAGGGTGGACTCAGGAAGAGCCACGCCGCGCTCCAGGTAATGCTGCGCGCCAGCAGGCTGGTATTCCATGGCAAAACGCACGCCTATGCGCGACTCGAGTGCCACGATCAGTTGCTCGGCGGCGCGCATGACTTCGGTGCCTATTCCGTCGCCGGGCAGCACGGCAATGTGGTAACTGGATTCCATGGTGTCGATGTGGGATGAGGAATGTCGTGGGGTCGCTTCACATCTGCTGCAGGCGGAAGCGTTCAAAGATGGAAAGCAGTTCGCGGCTCGCGCGCTGGCGGTGCTCACGGTTGACGGCCGCCGCACCAGCTGCGTCACCCTCGCGCAGGCGCTCTACCAGCGCCATGTGCTCCTGGGTGGAGTTGACGGGTTTTGGCCGCAGACGCAGGGTGAACATCCGGGCCCGGTGGGCGCGGTCCCAGTGGCTGAACACGGCATCCGCCAGCAGCTTGTTGCCAGCCATGGTGACCAGTTGTTCGTGGAAGCTTTCGTCGGCTTTGGCCCAGGCATCCAGATCGTCTGCAGCCAGCGCTTTCTCCATATCACGCGTAGCGACCAGCAGAGGCTCCAGCTCCGCATCGGTGGGTTTGCGCGCAGCCAGCTTTTCGGCGGCGGCGCTCTCCAGAGCGCCAAGAATTTCATAGATCTCGCACATGTCCGTCGGTGATACCGGCAACACGCGCATGCCTCTGCGCGGGATCACGGCCACCAGACCCTCTTTCTCCAGCCGAATGAGTGCCTCCCGCACCGGGGTGCGGCTCATGCCCAGTTGCAGTGCGATCTCCTGCTCCAGTGCTTGGTAGCCCGGGGCCCAAATGTTGTCCAGGATGCGGCGGTGCATATCCCGGTAGGCAGCATCGACCATGGAAAGGCTTGCGGAATCAGCGGCGGTGGCGCGTGTCATGGGTAGCTCCAGTGGATGGGAGGATGGCCGGCAACCGGCATGCGAAATGTGGGCAAGGCATCGCCCAGCAAGCAGCCCAGATAAGCGGTGCGCATGTCGGCGCCACCGAAGGCCAGGCTGGAAATGTTGCGCAAATGGCGGGACTTCACATCGTCCAGATGAGGGCGTCCCATTTCGTTGGCCTGATAGGCTGCCTCCACCCAAGCCAGGTGGTTCGGATCGCTGTCCTCCAGCCATACCTCCTGCCGCCCCTCGGGGGATACGCGAATCACGCGGTTGCTGACAATGCTTGTCACCCAAAAGCCTCCGTCAGCGTCTTGCACCACCCCATCGGGGAACGTGCCCGCGCCAAACTCCGCAAACACTTCCTTTTCACCCAGGCTGCCGTCCGCCCGGATGGCAAAACGCGAGAGGCGGCGCGTGAAGGTTTCATTCACGTAGAGCCACTGGCCGGTGCGATCCACCACACATTCGTTGGTGTAGCCAAGGCCGTCCGCAACAATGCGTGCACCCTTGGCATCCACCAGCACGACAAAGCCGTCATTGCAGGACTTGCGGTAGCCCAGCGCCCTCGGTGACTGGCGGGTGCTGACCGTCACCCAGAATCGTCCTGAAGCGTCCTCGACCACGAAGTTGCAGGGCGGCAGCTCGACGCCCCCCACCTGCCGCAGCCAGGGCACGGTGATGCCGTTGCGCTTCAGGTGAAAAATGCCGCCGCGCTCCGCCCCCAGGTGCGCCAACAAGAAGCTGCCATCGCGCAGCAAGGCGATGCCGTTGGGCTTGAGCACTTCTCCATCCACAGCTTGCGCAGGGTAGAAGCTTTGGCCGCCATGGGGATGGATGTGGGCCACACCGCCGCGCCAATCAGCTGTGTAAATGTCGCCCTTCGCATTGGTGAGCACGCACTCAGGACGGTGGAGATCCATGCCTGTCCAGGCCACCTCATCGAGAGGCCCTAAGGAAGAAATCGGCTGCGAATCAAAGAGCATGGCGAAGTATCAATCAGTGCATTCACTTTTGAATTTAATAATGTATACGTTGACAATTCAAATGCAGTCCGTACTTACCCTAGAGCCCCCCCCTGAGGCGGTGCACGGTTGTCGCGATGCGCTCATCTGCTCTCGCCACGCCATGGGCGGCCGGAGTTTGATCGGTTGAACGGGCGAGGTTTTGCGGACGTCGCACGGTCCGCGCAGGCGGAAGTCGCCTTGACCGGCTAGCGGGCTGGCAGATCAGCAAGCCGAATCTCCACTGGGAGGACGGAGGGTGATAGAGCGGCCCATGAGGGTTGATGCCATAGGGACGCCGAACCGATCAGGGCAAGAATCACTGAGCCTTTTCTCGTTCTCTGCCATGAGCCCCAGCCAAATCATCGTCCTCGCCACCCCCGTGTTCTTCCTGCTGATCGCCATCGAGCTGGCGGTGGGCTGGCGGCGCCAGCGCAACACCTATCGGCTGGCGGATGCCATCAGCAGCATCAGCCTGGGAATGCTGAGCCAGACCAGCGCCGTCTTCACGCGGCTCTTGCGCATCGGCATCTACACCGCGCTGTTCGAGCATGTGGCGCTGTGGCGCAACGACGCGTTCTGGACCAGTCTGCCCGGCTGGCTGCTGGCGCTGCTGCTCTACGACTTCTGCTACTACTGGCTGCACCGCATGGGCCACGAGGTGGCCGTGCTGTGGGCCGCGCATGCGGTGCACCACCAGAGCCAGGACTACAACCTGAGTACCGCGCTGCGCCAGACCAGCTCGGGCGCGCTGCTGGGCTGGATCTTCTACGTGCCCATGGCGCTGGCCGGCGTGCCGCCGCTGGTGTTTGCCGCGGTCGCCCTCATCGACCTGCTCTACCAGTTCTGGGTGCACACCGAGCAGGTCGGCCGGCTGGGCTGGTTCGACCGCTGGTTCTGCAGCCCCAGCAATCACCGGGTACACCATGCCGTGAACGACGCGTATCTGGACAAGAACTACGGCGGCATCCTGATCGTGTGGGACCGCATCTTCGGCACCTTCAAGGACGAGGACGAGACCGAAAAATGCGTGTACGGCACGCGCGGCCTGCTCAACAGCTGGGACCCGCTGTGGGCCAACGCCCAGGTGTACGCAGGGCTGGCGCACGACAGCTGGCATGCGCGCCGCTGGGGCGACAAGCTCAAGGTCTGGGTCAAGCCGCCGGGCTGGCGGCCTGCCGACGTGGCGGAGCGCTTTCCCAAGCCGGCGTTTTCGCTGGCCGACGTGCAGCGCTACGAGCCGCCCCTGGCCCGCGGCCTGCAGTGGTGGGCCGGCGTGCAGTTTGCGCTGATGCTGGCCGGCGTGGCGGCCTTTCTGTGGCAGGCCGACCGCGCGCCGCTGGCGCACAACGCCGTGTGGTTTGCCACGCTGCTGGCGGCCCAGTGGGCCCTGGGCGCGATGATGCAGGGGCGGCTGCACTGGCTGCTGGCCCTGATGGTGCAAAGCGCCGCACTGGCCACCGCCACCAGCGCGCTGGGCCTGCTGCAGTGGCATTGGGTGTTCAAGCCGCTGACGCTGGTTATTGCCATCATTTATGTAGCAACAAAATCAATACCAACCAGCGGAAAGGCCGGTTTTGACCCGCATTTTTCACCGCGCTGGCTGTTGCTCGGACTGACCGCGTCGCTCGCGGGCGATGTGCTGCTGATGTTCAATGGCTTCTTCGTGCCGGGCCTGGTCAGCTTTCTGCTGGCGCATCTGGCCTACCTGGCGCTGCTGCGGCGCGGGCAGCGCTGGTTCCCGCACCGCGGTGCACTGGTGGCCACGCTCACGATCGGCGCGGCCATGCTGGCCTTTTTGTGGACCGGGGGCCTGCCGCCGGGCCTGCGCGGCCCGGTCGCAGCCTATGTGCTGGTCATCGCGCTGATGGCCGCCCAGGCCATCGGCCGCAGCACGGTGCTGCGCGACCCGGCGTCCCGCATGGTCGCCATCGGCGCCGGCCTGTTCATGCTCAGCGACGCCCTGCTGGCCACGAACCGCTTCGTGCAGCCCCTGCCGATGGCGCAGGTGTGGGTGCTGGGCACCTACTTCGCGGCGCAGGTGCTGATCGTGCGGGGGTGCGTGGGCGGATCGCTGACGGCATCCGCCCTCCGCACCGCGCCGGACCAACCAGCGTTCACACCGGGTGCGACAGGCGCAGCAGCGCATTCTCCGAGCTGATGTGCACCGTCGCCGGGCCGGTCCAGACCAGGGCCTGCACGGTCCCCAGCGTACCTGGCAAGGCCCCCGCCTGAATCCCCAGCCGATAGGGCTCGGAGGATCCAGCCACGCGCGTGCTGGCCCACCCGGCGCCTGACAGCACCGCCCGCCAGAGCGTCCAGCCGCTGCGCAGATCGATTCCCGCGCACACGACGTAGACCTCGCCCGACGGGCTGAGCGCCAGCATCCTGGCGGGCCCAGCGGCGGGCGCCGCACCAGCGGGCTGCAGCGCCAGCCGGAACTGGAAGGTTCCGGTTGCCGAGTAGCACAGCACGTCGCCATCGTCCACGATCCAGACGCGACCCGACGCGTCCACACCAAGGCTGCGCGGCGAGATGAACAGATCAACCGCCGGCACGCCCGTGCGCCGGGCCTCGATCAGCGGACGTGCCTCGGCAAAGTCGTACTGCTTGCCCGGCACGCCGCACACCGTGGTCACGCGCCGGTCCGGGGCAATCTTGCGGATGGTGCCACCGAACTGGTAGCCGACCGTGGGCGCCAATGGGTTCCCCATTAGCGGGGCCGGCTCGTCTCCCACCCACAGGTTGCCCTGGCTGTCGAGGGCAAGGCCGCGGGGACTCGCAAACTGCGCGTCGGCACCGACTCCGTCGGCATAGCCCAGAAGGCCCGGTTGCCCGGCCCACAGTTGCTCCACGCCCGACGGTGACACGCGGTAGATGGCGCGGTTGCGCACACCATAAAAATAGCCAGCAGCGTCCATCACCACCGCGCCGTCGGACGGGAAATTTTCAAAATGCGTCGTGACCGAGCCGCCGGGCTCCACCCGGCGCAGTTCGCGCCGGGTGCGCTGCAGCAGGTACACGTTGCCGACGGCATCCCTGCAGCCGGCCGAGACGTCGGTCAGGCGCGCCTGCTCGCCGACACCATTGCGCTGAGCCGCATTGGATGCCGCACCGATCCATGAAGACGTCTGACCGGACGAGACCTGCACCTTGCGCACCACATGGTTGTCCATGTCCGCCAGCGCCAGCAGGTCGTCTCCGAGCACATCGATCAAGGCATTGGCGCCGAACCGCGCATCGGCGCCCGCGCCCTCGACGTATCCGGCCTCCAGGGTTCCTGCAATGGGCTTCACCGTGCCCTGCAGTTCGACCTGAACCACGCGCGTGCCCTGAGTACCCCCTCCTTCGACAGCGAACAGGCGGTCGTCCGGCCCTGCGCGCAATGACCGGGTCACGATGCCGGCGGGCACGGAGCCTGCCAGCGTGCTGACGGCGCCCGACGGGGTGACCTTGCGCCAGCGGCTGCCATCCGCCACCAGCAGGGTGCCGTCCCGCAGCCGGACCAGCGCCAGGGGCAACGCGAACCCTGCAGCGGTTCCCTGCCCGTCTAACGAGACCGTATTGCCGGGATGCCCCGCCAGGGTGCTGATCTGGCCCGTCGCCGAGATCTTGCGGATGGCCCGGTTGCCGGAGTCGAGCAGGTACAGGTTGTCCTGCTCGTCAAACACGGGGCTGGTGGGAAATGAGAGCCTCGATTCGGCCGCGCCCCCGTCCACCCATCCGGGGTTGCCCGCCGGATCGCCTGCCACCCGCACCCAGGTCGGCGTGCCCGCTTCGACCAGCCGGTGCACGCCATGGTCAAAGGGAATGCAGGTGAACAACTCGCCCTTGCTGTTGCAGGCCATGGCACCGTACGGGAGTTCGCCCAGGAATCGGACGCTGCCATCCGCAGAGGCTTTGGCCAGGGAATAGCCACACCCGACGTACACGTCGCCCGCCAGCCCGCGCGCGATAGCCAACGGATTCGTCAGTCGGGCGGCCGCACCGGTGGCGTCCAGGTAGCCGGCCCCCCCGATGGCCCCGGCCACCACCGACAGGCCTGCCGTTGCTCCGATGGACACGGCCAGCAGCGCGGGCTGCGACTCCACCCGGCCCGCCGCATTGCCGACGACGACCGAGAAGCGAGCGCCGTCATCCGCCGCGCTCGCCGTCCATTGCAGCACGCTGGCAGACGCGCCGGGAATATCGACGCTGTTCCGGCGCCAGGTGTACTGAAGGTCCACGCCCACGGCTTGCACGCGGAAGGTCGCGCTCGCACCGGCCGCGACGGCTTGCGGTTGAGGCTGTTCCGTGATGCGCGGCAGATCGACCGCCGCATTGCCGCCGCCGCCCCCGCCACACCCGGCCAGCGCGAGCAGCCCGGACCCGGCGAGGTACCCGGAAAACTGCCGCCGCGTAGGCGTCGAGGGGTGAAGCGCAACGAACCGGGAATGTGTGTGTTCTGGCATGAATGAAATGACTGGAGGTTGAAGCGTTCGAAGCCGAATATCCGGCTTGCGTCGCGCATGCTGCACAAGAATGCATGACAGAACAGCGACGTTTTCAAAGAGTTACACCCGCCTCGGCACGCAGGGACACACGCGCCCCGTCGCACCTGTTGCCGATCGCAAGACCGGCACCGGTTCGCCCCCAGGGCCGCGGTCCGGGGCTTGCATCCATCCGCGCGGCCCCGAACGCCGGCCGTCTGGCTCCCACGGTGTGCAGGACGGACGCACCACGGCGCGGGCACGACTCGCGTCCGCGCAGCCAGGCGCTCCCGGAGGGATGGCGTGCGGCGGTCGCGCAGGCTCAGCCGCCCACCGGCCCATCCCGCGCAATGTGCCCATCCACCAGCTCCACCAGCCGGTCGCAGCGCGCCGCAAGCCGGGAGTCGTGGGTGACCACGACGAAGGTCGTGCCGTGTTCGCGGTGGATGCGGCGCAGCAGGGCGAAGGCCTCGTCGGACGAAGCCGTGTCGAGGTTTCCGGTGGGCTCGTCGGCCAGCACCAGCGCGGGCTCCATGATCAGCGCCCGTGCAATCGCCACCCGCTGCTGCATGCCGCCCGACAACTCGCCAGGCCGCTTGTTCATGGCAGCGGCCAGGCCCACGGCGTCGAGCAGGCTGCGGGCGCGCTCGCGCCGGGCCGCGCTGACCTGCCCGGCGCCCATCAGCGCCGGCAGCGTCACGTTCTCCAGGGCCGAGAAGGCCGGCAGCAGGTGGTGGAACTGGAACACGAAGCCCAGCGTGTGGCGCCGGCGCAGCGTGAGCGCGGCGTCGTCCAGGCCCTGCACCGGCTCGCCCTGGAGCACGTAGCGACCTGCCGTCATCGGCTCCAGCAGCCCGAGGATGTTCAGCAGCGTGCTCTTGCCCGAGCCCGAGGGCCCCATCAGCGCGATGAACTCGCCGGACTGCACCTGCAGGTCCAGGCCATGCAGCACCTCGGCCTCGCTGGGCAGCCCAACGTTGTAGCACTTGCGCACGCCGTCCAGTGCGATCAGAGCGGCACTGCCGGCCGGCGCAGCGGGGGTGGCGGGCGGGGCGTTCACCGGGGTGGCGTCACAGGCGGATGGCCTGCGCCGGGTTCAGCTGGGCGGCCCGGCGGGCCGGTGCAATGGCCGCGAGCACGCCGCAGACGGTGGCGAGCACCGCCACGCGCACGGCGGTGGCCAGCGGCAGGTGGATGTTGAACAGCGGCAGGCCGTCGGATCCGCGGACGAAGGCGGTGAACGCCGCGATCAGCGCCACCGCCAGCAAGAGGCCCAGCACCGAGCCCACCGCACCCACCACGGCGCCCTGCACCAGAAACAGCCGCAGCACCTGTCCGCGCGTGGCGCCCATGGCGCGCAGGATGCCGATCTCGCGGCGCTTCTGCACGACCGACACCACCAGCACGCTGGCAATGCCCAGCACCACCACGGCCAGCACCACGCCGCGGATGATGCCGGTGCTGACCGACTGCGCATTGAGCGCCGACACCAGCTGCGCATTGCTCTCCTGCCAGCTCTCGACCTTGACGGGAAAGCGCGCCCGCAGCGATTCGGCCAGCGCCTGCGCGGCCCACACGTCCTGCAGCGTCAGGTCCAGGCCGGTGACGCCGCCGGGCAGGGCCAGCAGGTTCTGTGCGGCACGCAGCGGCACGATCACGGTGCGCCGGTTCAGGTCCTTGACGCCCAGATCGACCAGCGCCGTCACGCGCAACGAATCGCTGGAGCTGCCGGTCTGCACCGTGAGCCGGTCGCCCACGCGCAGGCCCAGGTCGCGCGCCAGTTCGCGCCCGATCACGGCCTCGCCGGGCGCCAGCCGGGCCTCGCCGCTGACCACCCGCGCGCGCAGGCCCACCATGCGGTCATAGCGGTCCAGGTCCACACCGGTCAGCGCGACCGACTGGGCAGCCTCGCCCCGCAGCGCCAGGCCGGTGCCCGCCACCAGCGGCGACACGCCGGCGACGCCCGGCACCGCCTCCAGCAGCGGCAACAGCGCCTGCCAGTTGGCGATGGACCGCACGCGCTGCGCACGGGGCTGGATGTCGGTCAACACGGTGGTGCCGGGCGCTGGTGCGGCGGCTGGCGTGACCTCGTCATCGGGCACACGCACGCTGATGTGGGCCTGGGTGCCCAGCGTCTTGGCCAGCGTGCTGCTTTGCAGGCCGCTGATCAGCGCCGAGATGTAGGCCACGACGGCCACACCCGCCGCCACGCCCACGATGATCAGCGCAGTCTGCATGCCGCCCTCGCGAAGGAAGCGCAGCGCCACGCGCATCTCGAAGCCTGGCCAGAACATCATGCAGCGCCGCTCACCGTAGATCGACGGGCTAGCGCCCGATCGCGTTGGTCATTGCGGCTCCGGCTGCACCCGCCCCCGCGCCCGCGGCCGGTGGCAGGCTGGAGGGGCCCGCCATGCCGCTGCTCCAGGGCTCAGTGTGCGCGCGCACCCGGGTGTCCGGCTCCACCGAGCGGGCATCGCGCACGACCCGCGCGCCCGCTTCGAGGCCCTGCAGCACCTCCACCGCGTCCAGCGTGCGCAGGCCCAGGCGCACGGTGCGCGCGGCCGTGCGCCCGCCCTGCACGACCAGCACCTCGGCCTGGTCCTCGGCGGGGGCCGTTGCGTCGCGCGGCGTGCCCTGCGGGGCCGGGAGCCGCAGCGCCGTCTGCGGCAGCGCCAGTGCGGATGCTCGGCGGGCCGTCTCGACCGCCACCGACAGGGTCATGTCCTCGCGCAGGAAGTCGGGCGCGGGGCCCTGAAGCGCCAGCTTGACCTCGATGGCGCCACGCTGCGCGTCCACCGCCGGCGCCAGGCTGAGCACGCGGGCGGCAAAACGCTGTGCGGGGAAGGCGTCGGCCACGACGGACGCCTGCTGGCCGGGCCGCAGCTGGTCGAGAAAGCGCTCGTCCACCGGCGCGACCAGCTGGGTCGGCCCTGCCAGCGCCAGGCTGACCAGCGCCCTGCCGGGCTGCACGATCTGGCCGGGTTCGACCATGCGCTGCAGCACGCGGGCGTCGGTCGGCGCCAGCAGGCGCGTCTGCGCCAGCCGGACCTGCGCCGCCGCCGTGGCGGCCTGGGCCGCGTCGCGCTGTGCCAGGGCCTGCACGATGTCGGCGCCGCCCTCGGCGTTGGCCTGCACCTGGGCACGGGCGCCGGCCACCTGGGCGCGGGCCACCTCCGCGGCGCGCCGCACGTCGTCCCGTTGCGCGGCGCTGTAGAAGCCTTGTGCCACCAGCTGTTGTGCCCGCTCCAGCGCGGCGTCGGCCGCACGCGCGGTGGCCTCCGCCTGGGCCAGCGCCGCCTGCGCCGCCTGGCGCGCGCTGAGACGCAGGCCCTGCAGGTGCGCCCGGGCCTGCTGTTCGGTTGCCTCGGCCTGGGCCAGCGCCGCACGCCACTCGCGGTCCTCCAGCTGCACCAGCAGGTCGCCTGCCTGCACGCGGTCGCCCTCGCGCACCCGCACCGCCGCCACTCGGCCGGTCAGGGTGCTGCCCACATCGACGCGGGACAGCGTGGCCACGCGGGCCGAAAACTGCAGTGTGCGCACCAGTGGTGCGGCCTGCACCTCGACCACCGCCACCCGCGGCCCCCGCAGGCCGAACCAGACTAGCCCCCCGAGCCCGACCAGCGCCACCGCGGCCGCCAGCAGCCAGGGAGCCAGCCGGCGCAGCGTCACGGCAGGGCCCTGTCTTCGAACAGACCGCCGGCGGCCTGCGGTGGCGCCACGCCCAGGTGACGGAACGCGGCCAGCGTGGCGATGCGCCCCCGCGGCGTGCGCTGCAGGAAGCCCTGCTGGATCAGGTACGGCTCGATCACGTCCTCGATGGTGCCGGACTCTTCGCCGATGCTGGCCGCAATGTTGTCCAGCCCCACGGGTCCGCCGTCGAAGCGGTGCACCACGGCCTCCAGCAGCTTGCGGTCCATCACGTCAAAGCCCTGTGGGTCCACGTCGAGCATGGCCAGGGCCCTGTCGGCGATGGACTTGGTGATGCGGCCGTCGCCCTTGACCTCGGCATAGTCGCGCACGCGGCGCAGCAGCCGGTTGGCGATGCGGGGCGTGCCGCGCGAGCGGCGGGCGATCTCGAAGCCGCCTTCTTCGTCCATGGGGGCGTTCAGCAGCCCGGCGCTGCGCTGGACGATGCGGGCCAGTTCTTCAGGCGTGTAGAACTCCAGCCGCGCCACGATGCCGAAACGGTCGCGCAGCGGGTTGGTGAGCATGCCGGCGCGGGTGGTGGCGCCCACCAGGGTGAAGGGCTGCAGGTCGAGCTTGATGCTGCGCGCCGCCGGGCCCTCGCCGATCATGATGTCGATCTGGTAGTCCTCCAGCGCGGGGTAGAGGATCTCCTCGACCACGGGTGACAGGCGGTGGATCTCGTCGATGAAGAGAACGTCGTTCTTCTCCAGATTGGTCAGCAGCGCGGCCAGGTCCTTGGGCTTTTCCAGCACCGGGCCGCTGGTCTGGCGCAGGTTCACACCCAACTCGGCCGCGATGATGTGGGACAGCGTGGTCTTGCCCAGGCCCGGCGGGCCGAACAGCAGAACGTGGTCCAGCGCCTCCGAGCGCTTTCTGGCGGCACCGATGAAGATCTCGAGCTGCTCGCGCGCCTTGGCCTGGCCCACGTACTCCTGCAGGAGCTTGGGGCGCAAGGCGCGTTCGATGGCCTCTTCCTGGGGCGAGGCGGGGGCGGCGGAGACGACGCGTTTGCTGGGTGCCGGGGCGAAGTCGTCGGTTTGGATGGTCATGCCGCAGGAACGTCCTTCGCGCTCAATTGCCTGTCCATGCGTAATACGCAACGCCTTCGTACTGAAAGTCTTTGTAGGTAGCGATCACATAGTCACGCTCCGCTGCGTTGATCGTGAAGAAATGGGTTCCCGTATTGGGCTTGTAAAAACGATAGATCGCGGTAGCGCTGTTGCCCGATGCGGTTTGCGCATACCAGATAGGCCCTTCGTACTTGTAGACCGGGTAGGTCGCACGCACGTAGTCGCTCTCCGCCTGGTTGATGGTGTAGAAGTGCGCGCCGTTGTTCTGGTTGAAGAAGCGGAACACGGTGCTTTGGCCCGCAGTGGGCTGGGCGTAGGCGTAGAAAGCGATGTTCTCGTACGAAAACTCCGGATAGGTTCGGATCACAAAATCCCGCTCGGACGCACTAGATGTAAAGAAGTGCGCACCGGTTTTCGAGTTGAAGAACCGGTAGATCGCTGTGCGGCCAGTGACTGCCGCGGCTGGCGCAAGCCAGTTCTTGAGCGCCGCGTTGTAGGCGAGGTCAAAGCGGCCATAAAAATCGGGCGAGGTCGTGTTCGTGCAGGTCGCGCTGCCGCCATACAAGGTACCCACCACGTGGGTGCCGCCCTTGAACAGGGCCGAGCCGCTGCTGCCGCCTTCCGTCGTGCCCTGGCTCCAGGTCACGCGGTAGTAATTGCCCGTGCTGCCACTGCACTGGAAGCCCGATCCGCCCGTCGACATGCAGCTGGCCTGGCCGTTCAAACTGCCGAAACTGGCCTTGAGCAGATCGCCGCGGGGATGGTGCAAGCCCACCACCGAGGTTCCTGCAGTCTGCGTGCTTGCATCCCACCCTGCAAAGGTCGCACCGCTCGGTGGTGCATCGTTCAAGCGCAGCAGCGTGGTGTCGGTGCTGTCCGTGGCATACAGCAGGGCCGCACCGCCCACCCGCCGGGTGGTGGCGCTGGACAGCGTGCGGCTGTTGCAGGTGGGCGAACGGTAGAACCAGTCCGTCTGCAAGCTGGAGGCCGCCGCCTGTGTGGAAATGCAGTGGTTGGCCGTGAGGAAATACGGTGTGCCCGAGGATTGCGTGTCGTTGAGCAAAGTTCCCGTGCACACAAAGCTGCCGCCACCTGAAGTGAAGACCATGCGGGCCACGGCGTTGCGCTGGCTGGCGTAGGTGTCGTAGCAAGTGGCGTCCAGGTTGCATGAGTCCGACTCGTTGATCTTGGCGGAGAACTCCTCCTCGGTGGGAATGGACAGATTCTCGAAGATGTGCGAGACGCGCGGCACGGCAATGTCCAGCGTGCCGACGGGCGTGCCGGGTGGCAATTCGATCTCCAGCGTCACTTCGTCGGAACCGAGGTCGGGTGTCCACCAGGTCTGGGCATCGAGGCTGGTGTCACCGGATGCGGTGTTGCGCTCTATCACCTGCAGGATCTCCTGCCCGGAAATCTGGAACACGGTGGCGGGCTGTGCCTGGCTGTACACCCGCACCTGCGCGCTGCCGGACAACTGCTTCACCACCACCCCCAGCCGCAGGCCGTGCGCACCTTCGGCCGAAAAGCTGAGCGCTGCGATCTGCCCGCCCATGGCGGTCGGCCGCCACTGCAACTGCTTGGCCATCTTGGCTGCACTGTGCGTGGCAAACACCTCACGCGCCACACCGACCTGCCGCAGGCCCGAACCGCCGCCCAAAGATGCCGTTTTCTCCTGAGCCAGAGCGCCGAGCACGACCTGGGTAGGCGTTGGCGCCGTAGCCGTATTGCTGCGCGACTTGATGCGGGCCACGCCCTGGTCGGCCGTGGCGGGCTGCACCCAGCCATCCATTTTCAACACCACGGGGGATGAATGGCTGGACGAAGAAACTCCGCCCTCCGCAGATCCACCGCCACACCCCACCAACAGCGCGGCCACTGCCGCAACCAACCCGCCCCAGCGGAAGATCCCACCTTGTGCCATTCTTTTTCTCCCGTGCCCTGTCCGGGCGCCGTTGAACATGAAAAGGGTCGCAAATGCAATCTGTATTGCGAGCCGGGCGATGCTACTTCGCCAACGCCTTCAAAGCCAGCTTAATACCGTCGCTGACACCGACATCTGCCGGCAATGCCTGCAGCGCCGCCGCCGCTTCCTTGTCGTTGTACCCCAGCGCCAGCAGGGCCTGCAGGATGTCGGCCTCAGAATCGCTTCTGGCATGCCCCTGCGCCGTGCCGCCCATTTCGGCGCCCAGCTTGCCCTTGAGCTCCAGCAGCAGCCGCTCGGCGGTCTTTTTGCCGATGCCGGGCACCTTGACCAGGCGGCCGGCCTCCTGCTGGGTGATGGCCTGGGCCAGGTCGCCCACGCCCATGCCGCTCAGGATCGAGAGCGCCGTGCGCGGCCCCACGCCGCTGATCTTGATCAGCTCGCGGAAAGCCTGGCGCTCGGGCGCGGTGGCAAAGCCATACAACAGCTGCGCGTCCTCGCGCACGATGAACTGGGTCAGCAGGCTCACGCGCTCGCCCACGCCCGGCAGGTTGTAGAAGGTGCTCATGGGCACGTTCACCTCGTAGCCCACGCCATGGCAGTCCAGCAGCACCTCGGGGGGGTTCTTTTCCAGCAGGGTGCCGGTCAATTTGCCTATCATTGATGTCCTTTGCCGCAAGATCGCGGCCAATCCATCGGAATTATCCGCGTGATCCTGCGCCACACCTTCACCCCCCACAACAACACCCGGCTGACCAACCTCTGCGGCCCGGCGGACGCCCACCTGCGCACCATCGAGACGGCCCTGCAGGTCAGCATCGCGCACCGGCACGAGCAGTTCAAGGTGGACGGCCCCAAGGCGCAGGCCACCCAGGCGATGGAGCTGCTGCAGGCGCTGTACGAGCAGGCCGAGCGCCCGATTGGCGAGGATTACATCCAGCTCATGCTGGCGGGCGACAGCGAGCTGCTGGACGCGCCCGAGGACGCCATCGTCCTGAACACCCGCCGTGCCGACCTGCGCGGGCGCACGCCCACGCAGAACCTGTACCTGCAGAACATCGCCACGCACGACATCACCTTCGGCATCGGCCCCGCCGGCACGGGCAAGACCTACCTGGCGGTGGCCAGCGCCGTGGACGCCCTGGAGCGCAGCAGCATGCAGCGCATCGTGCTGACCCGCCCGGCGGTGGAGGCCGGCGAGCGGCTGGGCTTTCTGCCCGGCGACCTGGCGCAGAAGGTGGACCCCTATCTGCGCCCGCTGTATGACGCGCTGTATGAGCTGATGGGCCACGACAAGGTGCAGAAGGCGTTCGAGCGCAACGCCATCGAGATCGCGCCGCTGGCCTTCATGCGCGGGCGCACGCTGAACAACGCGTTTGTGATTCTGGACGAGGCCCAGAACACCACGCCCGAGCAGATGAAGATGTTCCTCACCCGACTGGGCTTTGGCTCGCGCGCCGTGGTCACGGGCGACGTGAGCCAGATCGACCTGCCCAAGGGCGCCATGAGCGGGCTGGTGGACGCCGAGCAGGTGCTCAAGCGGGTCAAGGGCATCGCCGTCACCCGCTTCACCAGCGCCGATGTGGTGCGCCACCCGCTGGTGGCGCGCATTGTGGATGCCTACGACGCGCCACGCCGCCGGGCGGCGGCGCGCGACTGACGCAGACGCTCCACTCCTATTTTTATAGCTTTCAGCGCTTATCCAGTAAGCGCCGAGGGCCAAAAAGGCTTGAAATGTCCCTGAACCAACTCAGCCTGTCGCTGCAATTTGGCAAATTTGACGGCGTGGCCGAGCACCGCGCGGCACTGCCCCGGCACAAGGTGGCGCGCTGGATCCGCCACGCGCTCGCCACCGATGCGGAAATCACCGTGCGCATCGTGGGCGCCGACGAGGGCCGCGAGCTCAACCGCACCTACCGCCACAAGGACTACGCCACCAACGTGCTGACCTTCGACTACACGCAGGAGCCGCTCGTCACCGCCGACCTGGTGCTGTGCGCCCCCGTGGTGCAGCGCGAGGCGGCCGAGCAGAACAAGACGCTGGAAGAACACTACGCCCACATGCTGGTTCACGGCACCCTGCACGCCCAGGGCTGGGACCACGAAACCAGCGCTGCCGATGCCGACGAGATGGAGGCCTACGAAACCGACATCCTGCGGGAGCTGGGCTTCGAGGACCCCTACGCCAAGTGAGCGCACGCTCACCATCTTTTGCAGAACCACAAACAAACAAGGGGCCGAAGCCCCTTGTGATCTCTCCACAACCGCCACCCACCCCCGCAGCAGAGGGTGTGGCGTTGGAGCCTACTCCTTGCGCTCGATCACGCGGTTGACCCGCAAGGCCAGCAGCGTGCACACCGCGCCGGACAGCAGATACAGCGACACGGCCCCCAGCCCGAACCGCGCCGACAGCGCCAGCGCCACCAGCGGCGCAAAGCCCGCGCCCAGCAGCCAAGCCAGGTCGGCCGACAAGGCGGCGCCCGTGTAGCGGTATTGCGGCGAGAAATTGGCGGTGACCGTGCCGGACGCCTGCCCATACGACAGCCCCAGCAGCACAAAGCCCACCAGCAGGAACACGTTGTTGCCCACCGGGCCCGCGCCCAGCAGCCACGGCGTGATCAGGCTGAACGCCCCGATAAGCACCGCCATGGTGCCCAGCAGGTTGCGGCGGCCCATGCGGTCGGCCAGCCAACCCGACACCACGATGGCCCCGGCCGCCAGGAAAGCGCCCACGATCTGCACCGACAGCACCTCCGTGATGGACTGCTCGGAATACAGCGCGATCCACGACAGCGGGAACACCGTGGCCAGATGGAACAGCGCAAAGCTGGCCAGCGCGGCAAAGGCGCCGATCAGCACATTGCGGCCTTCGTCGCGCACCACCCGCGTCACGCTCACCGGCTGCAGTTCGCGCTGCTGCAGCAGCTCGGCATACGACTGCCCCACCACCAGGCGCAGCCGCGCAAACAGCGCCACCACATTCACGGCAAACGCCACGAAGAACGGATAACGCCAGCCCCAGTCCAGAAACTCCGCCACCGTGAGGCTGCTGTACAGATACGCAAACAGGCTGGCCGCCAGGACAAAGCCCACGGGCGCACCCAGCTGGCCGACCATCGCGAACCAGCCGCGGCGGTCCTTGGGCGCGCTCATGGCCAGCAGCGACGGCAGGCCGTCCCACGAGCCCCCCAGCGCCACGCCCTGCCCGATGCGCAAAACGATCAGCGCCACGATGGCCGTCGCACCCACCGACGCGTAGCTGGGCAAAAACGCCATGCCCACCGTGCAGGCGCCCAGCAGAAACAGGGCCAAGGTCAGCTTGGTGCCCCGTCCCCAGCGACGCTGCACGGCCATGGACAGCGCGGTGCCCACCGGACGGGCCACAAAAGCCAGCGAAAAGATGGCAAAAGACGCCAACGTGCCGTCAAGCCGTGACAGGAACGGAAACAACAGCGACGGAAACACCAGCACGCTGGCAATGCCGAACACAAAGAAGTCGAAGTATTCAGAGGAGCGGCCAATGATCACGCCGACCGCAATCTCGCTGGGAGTGACGTCCTCATCCGTGTGGGCCCGTGCAAGCGAACCCTCTCCTTCAAAACCTGGTGCAGCCAATGCTGCGGACCCGTGGCCAACCATAGTGACATTCCTCTCGGCGAAAACAAACAAACAGGCAGACTGACCCCTCCGTTCTACCCGCTCCCAGGGGGCGCCACAAGTGCGCGGCCGCTGTTGGACCTGTAGGAAAACCCTGATTGCCCCCCATCACGGTCATTCCATGCCGCCATTCCGTGCGGCCATCCCGCGCGGTCATCCGCGCGGTCATTCCTTGGGATGCCCGGCACAACCCTCGCCACCTTGATCTTGGACAAAATGTCCAATCGACAAATTCGCTAGCGCTACTACAGTGCGGGGGTCAAGTCATTCGCGTTTACACCTAAGCGCATGTTTTCTGCGCTCCCCAGCATGCTCAACACCCAGCACCCCCAAAGACTCGCCGGGCTGGCCATGGCAGTCGCGTCTGCCGGCCTGCTCGCCGGCTGCAGCAAGGCCGTCGTGCTCAACCCGGCCGGCGACATCGCCGCCCAGCAGGGCCAGCTCGTCATCACCGCCACGCTGCTAATGCTGGTGATCATCGTCCCGGTGATCGCCCTCACGCTGTGGTTTGCCTGGAAATACCGCCAGAACAACGCCGCCAACACCGAGGCGGACTACGACCCTGAATGGCACCACTCCACCACGCTGGAGCTGGTGATCTGGACGGTGCCGCTGCTCATCATCATCGCCCTGGGCGCCATCACCTGGATTGGCACCCACAAGCTCGACCCCTACCGCCCGCTGGACCGCATCGACGCGCAGCGCCCGCTGGACCCCCACGTCAAGCCCCTGGAGGTGCAGGTGGTGGCCATGGACTGGAAATGGCTGTTCTTCTACCCCGAACAGGGCATTGCCACCGTGAATGAGGTGGCCGCGCCGGTGGACCGCCCCATTCTGTTCAAGCTCACCGCCACGTCCACCATGAACGCGTTCTACGTGCCCGACCTGGCCGGCATGATCTACGCCATGCCCGGCATGCAGACCGAGCTGAACGCCGTCATCAACAAGCCCGGCGTGTACAAGGGCATGTCCTCGCACTACAGCGGCGCGGGCTTCTCGGGCATGACCTTCAAGTTCCACGGCCTGAGCGATGCCGACTTTGACCAGTGGGTGCAAAAGGCCAAGGCCGACGGCAAACCCCTGGACAAGGGCACCTACCTGAACCTCGCCAAGCCCAGCGAGCGCGACCCGGTGCAGCTTTTTGCCTCCGTGGAAGAAGGCCTGTACGACAAGGTGCTCAACCGCTGTGTCGAGGACGGGAAGATGTGCATGCACCACATGATGGCCATCGACGCCAGCGGCGGCGATGCCTATGTGCGCGCCGTGGGCCTGAACCTGCCACAGGACTGGTGCACACCACAGAACGCCGCCCAGGTGGTGGCCGAACTGAATACCCGCAACGCCGACCGCGCCGCCATCCGCCAATGAGCTCCCCCATGTCTTCCGAAACCGTCACTCCCGCCCACTGGGCGCTGGGCCGCCTGAGCTGGGACGCCGTTCCCATGACCCACGAGCCCATCCTGCTGTGGACCTTCATCGCCGTCGTGCTGGGCGGCATCGCCGTGCTCGCGGGCATCACCAAATACCGCCTGTGGGGCCCGCTGTGGCGCGACTGGATCTGCAGCATCGACCACAAGAAGATCGGGATCATGTACATGATCCTCGGCATCGTGATGCTGCTGCGCGGCTTTGCCGACGCCGCGATGATGCGCCTGCAGCAGGCCATGGCCTTTGGCGACAACCTGGGCTACCTGCCGCCGCACCACTACGACCAGATCTTCACCGCCCACGGCGTGATCATGATCTTCTTCGTGGCCATGCCGCTGGTCACGGGCCTCATGAACTACCTCGTGCCGCTGCAGATCGGTGCGCGCGACGTGTCGTTCCCGTTCCTGAACAACTTCAGCTTCTGGATGACCACGGCCGGCGCCGTGCTGGTCATGGTGTCGCTGTTCCTGGGCGAGTTCTCCACCTCGGGCTGGCTGGCGCTGTCGAACCTGGGGGCGCAGAGCCCGAGCACGGGGCTTGATTACTACATCTGGGCACTGCAGATCGCGGGGGTGGGCACCACGCTCTCGGGCATCAACCTGATCGTGACCATCATCAAGATGCGCGCGCCCGGCATGAACCTGATGAAGATGCCCGTCTTCACCTGGACGGCCCTGTGCACCAATGCGCTGATCGTTGCGTCGTTCCCGGTGCTCACGGCCGCGCTGGTGCTGATGTCGCTCGACCGCTATGCGGGCACCAACTTCTTCACCAACGAGCTGGGCGGCAACCCCATGCTCTACGTGAACCTGATCTGGATCTGGGGCCACCCCGAGGTCTACATCCTGATCCTGCCCTGCTTCGGCATCTTCTCCGAAGTGGTGGCCACGTTCAGCAAGAAGCGCCTGTTCGGCTACACCTCCATGGTCTACGCCACCGTGGTGATCACCATCCTGTCGTACCTGGTGTGGCTGCACCACTTCTTCACCATGGGCTCGGGCGCCAGCGTGAACACCTTCTTCGGCATCACGACGATGATCATCTCGATTCCCACGGGCGCGAAGATCTTCAACTGGCTGTTCACCATGTACAAGGGCCGCATCCGCTTCGAGCTGCCCATGATGTGGACCGTGGCCTTCATGATCACGTTCGCCATCGGCGGCATGACGGGCGTGCTGCTGGCCGTGCCCCCGGCCGACTTCGTGCTGCACAACAGCCTGTTCCTGATCGCCCACTTCCATAACGTGATCATCGGCGGCGTGCTGTTCGGCCTGTTTGCGGGCATCAACTACTGGTATCCCAAGGCCTTCGGCTACAAGCTCGACCGCACCTGGGGCCTGTGGTCCTTCTGGCTGTGGGTGGTGGGCTTCTGGGTGGCGTTCATGCCGCTGTACATCCTGGGCCTGATGGGCGTCACGCGCCGCGTGAGCCACTTTGAAGACCCGTCGCTGCAGATCTGGTTCGTCATCGCCGCGTGCGGCGCCGCCATGATTGCGGCCGGCATCGCCTGCTTCCTGATCCAGATCGTGGTGAGCTACCTCAAGCGCGAGCAGTTGCGCGACTGGACCGGCGACCCCTGGGACGCCCGCACGCTGGAGTGGGCCACCTCCTCGCCCCCGCCCAACTACAACTTCGCCTTCACGCCCGTGGTGCATGAAATCGACGCCTGGTGGGACATGAAGAAGCACGGCTACCAGCGCCCGCTGACCGGCTTCGCGCCCATCCACATGCCGGCCAACACGGGCGCTGGCGCGGTGATCTCGGCCCTGTCGCTGGTGTTCGGCTTTGCGCTGATCTGGCATATGTGGCTGCTGGCGGGTGTGTCGTTTGCCGCGCTGCTGCTGGCTTCGATCATCCACACCTTCAACTACAAGCGCGACTTCTACATCCCGGCCTCGGAAGTGATCTCCACCGAAGAAGCCCGCACCCTGCAACTGGCCCGCCATGTCTGACATCCGCATCCAAGCAGGCGCCGCCGGCGCCCTGGCCCCGCGCGAGTACCACCTCGCACACGAGCCCCATCCCGAAAACGGCACGGCCCTGGGCTTCTGGCTGTACCTGATGAGCGACTGCCTCATCTTCGCCGCCCTGTTTGCCACCTACGGTGTGCTGGGCCGCAGCTATGCGGCCGGCCCCACGGGCGCGCAGCTGTTCGACCTGACGCTGGTGGCCATCAACACGGCCTTCCTGCTGCTGTCGTCCATCACCTTCGGCTTTGCCATGCTGCGCAAGCAGAAGAACGATGTGAACGGCACCCTGCTGTGGCTGGCCGTGACGGGCTTCTTCGGCCTGTGCTTCCTGGGCCTCGAACTCTATGAATTCGCCCACCTGATCCACCAGGGCGCCACGCCGCAGCGCAGCGCCTTCCTGTCGGCGTTCTTCACGCTGGTGGGCACCCACGGCCTGCACGTCACCTTTGGCCTGATCTGGCTGGTGGTGCTGATGCTGCAGATCAAGCAGCACGGCCTGATCCCCGAGAACAACCGCCGCCTGATGTGCCTGTCGATGTTCTGGCACTTTCTGGACGTGGTCTGGATCGGCGTCTTTACCTTTGTGTACCTGATGGGGGTGCTGTAAATGAGCGCGCAACACACAACACACGCACAACACCATGCACCGGGCCACCACGGCGGCCACGGGCATGAAAGCGACAGCCACCACCACGATGCCAACGAGCCGCACAGCACGTTCTCGGGCTACATGACAGGCTTCGTGCTGTCCATCATCCTCACCGCCATCCCCTTCTGGCTGGTCATGGCCAAGGTGATTGCCGACCGCAACACCGCCGTGCTGGTGCTGGGCGGCTTTGCCGTCATCCAGATCCTGGTGCACATGGTGTACTTCCTGCACATGAACGGCAAGATCGAGGGCGGCTGGACGCTGCTGGCCACCATCTTCACCGTGGTGTTCGTGGCCATCACCATCGCGGGCACGCTGTGGGTGATGTTCCACATGAACACCAACATGATGCCCGAGCACCCGCCCATGCCCGGCATGCCGCCCGCAGCGGCCGACGTGCGCCCCACGCCGTAGCCACCATGGCCGTGGACGCCACCGCCCACCGGGGCCGCAGCCGCCCCCACTCTGGCTGGACGCTGGCCGTGGTGGCGCTGGTGGGGGTGGCCCTGTTTGCGGCCTTCACCGCACTCGGGCTGTGGCAGGTGCAGCGGCGCGCCTGGAAGCTGGACCTCATCGAGCGGACCACGCAGCGCATCCACGCACCGCCCGCGGCGGCGCCGCCCGAGGCCCAATGGGCCGCCGTCCGTGCGGCATCCCACGAATACCAGGCCGTGCAGCTGCGCGGCGAGTGGCTGGCCCGCCAGACGCTGCTGTCGCAGGCCACCACGGCCCTGGGCGCGGGTTATTGGGTGATGACGCCGCTGCAGCAGCACGACGGCACGCAGGTCCTCGTCAACCGGGGTTTCGTGCCTGCCGACCAGCGCCTGCAGTGGGCTGAGCGGCCCGCAGAGCACACACCCGGCGGCGCCGTGACGGTGCAGGGCCTGCTGCGCATCTCCGAGCCCGGCGGCGGCTTTCTGCGCCGCAACGACCCCGCGCAGAACCGCTGGCATTCGCGCGATGTCGAGGCGATGGCTCAGGCGCTGTCCCTGTCGCGGGCGGCCCCCTACTTTGTGGACGCGGGCCTGCCGCAGGCGCAGGCCCCCACGGTCACGGCGAACACCGAGCAGCGCCCCGCGTCCGAAGGCCCCTGGCCGCGCGAGGGCCTGACCGTGGTGCGCTTCACCAACACCCACCTTTCCTACGCACTGACCTGGTTCGCCATGGCACTGATGGTGGCAGGGGCCGGCGGGCTTGTGGCACGCTACGAGCTTCGGCTGCGTGCCTCAAGCCGCGCCGCCCCACCCCCATGACCAGCAGCCGCCACGCCTCCCGCACCCTGCACCCGCTGAGCAAGGCCCGCTCCGCCAACGCGGCGGCGGGCCTCAAGAACCTGCACCAGCTCATCCAGCTGCGCTGGATGGCCGTGGTGGGACAGTTGCTCACCATCGAGGTCACGCACTACGGCCTGGGCATGCCGCTGCCGATGCGCGAGATGCTGGCCATCGTGGCGTGCATGGCCGTGTTCAACCTGGTCAGCATGGTGCGCTGGCGCACGCGCCGCCACGTGCACGATGTCGAGCTGTTCATCGCCCTGCTGATCGACGTGGGCGCCCTCACCGCGCAGCTGTACCTGAGCGGGGGCATCAGCAACCCCTTCGTATTCCTGTACGTGCTGCAGATCGCCGTGGGCGCCATGCTGCTGCGTGGCGCCTATATCTGGTTCATCGTGGGGCTGACTTCGGCCTGCGTGGTGCTGCTGGCCCAGCACAGCCAGCCCCTGCCCATGGCGCCCGACCTGCACCAGGGCTGGGCCAGCCCCTATGTGCTGGGGCTGCTGGTGTGTTTTGCGCTCAACGCCATCCTGGTGGTGGTGTTCATCACCCGCATCAGCCACAACCTGCGCCAGCGCGACGCGCGGCTGGCCGCCGTGCGCCAGCGCGCGGCCGAGGAGGAGCACATCGTGCGCATGGGCCTGCTGGCCTCGGGCGCGGCGCACGAGCTGGGCACGCCGCTGGCCACCCTGGCCGTGATCCTGGGGGACTGGCGGCGCATACCCGCCCTCATGCAGGACCCGGTGCTGCAGGAGGAAATCACCGAAATGCAGACGCAGGTGCAGCGCTGCAAGACCATCGTGAGCGGCATCCTGATGTCGGCCGGCGAAACGCGGGGCGAAGATTCCACCCAGACCACGGTGTGCCAGTTTCTGGAAACCCTGGTGCGCGACTGGCGCGCCACGCGCTCGGTGGACAGCTTCGTGTTCGACAACGGCGTGGCCGACGACCCCCCGATGGTGGCCGATGCCACGCTGGAGCAGATGGTTTTCAATGTGCTGGACAATGCCCGTGAGGCTTCGCCGCACTGGGTGGGCCTGCGTGCCAGCAGCGATGCCGAGGCGCTGTACATCGTGGTCAGCGACCGCGGCCCCGGTTTTTCACCGGCGGTGCTCAGCCACATCGGCACGCCCTACCAGTCCACCAAGGGGCGGCCGGGCGGCGGCTTGGGCCTGTTCCTGTCGATGAATGTGGCGCGCACGCTGGGCGGCACGGTGGCGGCGCGCAATCTGCCGGGCGGTGGGGCCGAGGTCACCATCACCCTGCCGTTGGCAGCCATCGGGCTGCCCGCCTGACGCGAGTGAGTGAGTGAGCAAGCGAGCGAGCAAGACACACCATGGACACCGACGCCCCTGAACGCCTGCTGATGATCGTGGAGGACGACGAGGCCTTTGCACGCACGCTGGCGCGCTCGTTCGAGCGGCGCGGCTACCAAGTGCTGCACGCAGAGGGCATGGTGCAGATGAGCGAGCTGCTGAAAGAGCACACGCCCGACTACGCGGTAGTGGACCTCAAGCTCAAGGGCGAGGCGTCGGGCCTGGCCTGCGTGCGCCACCTGCACGCGCACAGCAGCGACACGCGCATCGTCGTGCTGACCGGCTTTGCCAGCATTGCCACGGCGGTGGAGGCCGTGAAGCTGGGCGCCGTGCACTACCTGGCCAAGCCTTCCAACACCGACGACATCGAAGCCGCCTTCGGCCTCATGGAAGGCAATGCCGATGTGGAGCTGACCAACCGCTCAAGCTCCATCAAGACGCTGGAATGGGAGCGCATCCACGAGGTGCTGGCCGAGACCGGCTTTAACATCTCCGAAGCGGCGCGCCGCCTGGGCATGCACCGCCGCACCCTGAGCCGCAAGCTGGACAAGCGGCGCGTGTAGACCCCGCCCACTGCACGCCGCCGCCCTTGGCCGGCATTGCGCACCTTTTGCGCACAGCACCTTCGCCCTGCGGCGCTGCTTTTGTGCCCGTGCCGGCCGCCCTGGCCGCCTAACATCGACGCGGCCCCCTTCCGAGCAAAACGCGAAGCGAAAGCCCAAGCAAAACCCCTGCGAGAGCCTGTCATGGCCCGCGAGGGAAAACCACCCCCAACGAGATACCCGGAGACCCATGTTCGAGACCGCCTTGCTGCTCACCGCCGCCTTCGTGGCGGGCGCCCTGAATGCCGTGGCGGGCGGCGGCAGCTTTCTGACGCTGCCGGCGCTGGTGTTCACCGGCGTGCCCCCGGTGGTGGCCAACGCCACCGGCACGGTGGCCCTGCTGCCCGGCTACATGGCCGGTGCCTGGGGGTTTCGGGAAGACATGCAGCCCCCGCCCGGCCTGTCCTTGCGCGCCGTGGTGTTGCTGGCGCTCATCGGCGGCTCGGCGGGCGCGGCCTTGCTGCTGGTCACGCCCGACGCGACCTTCCGCCAGGTCGTGCCCTGGCTGCTGCTGGCGGCCACCGCCCTGTTCGCCAGTGGCCCCGCGCTGCGCCAGTGGGCGGGCGCATCGGCCCATGGCCCTGCCAGGCCCTGGAAGGCCGCGCTGGGCATGCTGACCGTGGCGGGCTATGGCGGCTACTTCAATGGCGGCCTGGGCATTTTGCTGCTGGCGCTGTTCGGCCTCCTGGGGCAAACGCAGCTCAACGCATCGAACGGCATGAAGAACCTGGTGTCGGCCCTGCTCACCGCCATCGCCGTGGCCATCTACGCGGCCGGTGGCATCGTGCTGTGGCCGCAGGCGCTGCTGATGATGGCGGCCGCCACGGCGGGCGGGTATGGCGGCGCGCGCGTGGCGCGCAGGCTGCCCGCCCCGGTGCTGCGCTGGGGCATCGTGGCCACGGGCCTGGTCATGGCCGGGGTATTCTTCTGGCGCCAGTGAACCCGCCCACGCCCTCTTTAGAGCCTGTTCAATGTCTTTTTGGAGTCGCACAAGGTCCTTGCCGGGATGGGATGCCAGGCGCGGTGCGCCGTGGATAGCTTGGCTATCCACAAGCG
>NZ_JBMIRS010000096.1:0-2115 GCF_049198005.1 Paracidovorax sp. MALMAid1276
CGACAGGCTCAGCCCGAACGGGTGTGTGGCCGCGACCCGCGCAACCACACGCCCTACCAAACCACTACCACCCCGACCGTTCAGCCTGAGCTTGTCGAAGGCCCGAGCGGATCAACGCCGGTGTTAAAACCGGGCCATGCAAACGCTCAAGATGACAAGGTGGATGGCAGCCATGGCAGTCTGTTTGGCTTCTCTCAGCGCACTGGTCGCCAGCCCGCGCGCCATGGCCCAAGCGGGCGCTGCCTGCAAAGCCGGTGGCACCGTGGACGAAACCAACGCCTGCGCCGTGCAAGCCTTTCAGGCCGCAGACACCGAGATCGCCATCCTCTACGGCGACGTGATGCGCGCCCTGTCGGCCCACGAGCGGCCGCAACTGCGCCAGGAGCATTCGGCCTGGCAGCGCGAACGCACCACCCGCTGCAAGCAGGCCCAGCGCAGCAACGAACCGCAACCCCAGTGGCCCCGCCTGTACCACGAGTGCCTGACGGCCGAAACCCAGGCGCGCCGCAAGGGCCTGATGCGCTGGCTCACGCTGGACCACCCGTCCGCCAAGCCATGAACATGAATATGGACCCGATGAACTCCGCCTCTTCGATCTCCAAATATCCGTTCGGGCTGAGCCTGTCGAAGCCTCGGCGCCGCGCTTCGACAAGCTCAGCGTGAACGGTTGATTGGCGCGTAAACCCCATTCATCCAAAAAGCACAACAACAAGCGACATCGAGACACACCATGGACTTTGAACTCACCGAAGAACAACGCGCCTTTGCCCAGACAGCCCGCGACTTTGCACACGCCGAGTTCGCACCCCACGCCGCGCACTGGGACGAGGAAGGCATCTTCCCGAAAGAAGCCATCGCCAAGGCGGGCGAGCTGGGCTTTTGTGGCCTGTACGCGCCCGAAGCCGCCGGTGGCCTCGCCCTGCCCCGGCTGGACGCCACGCTGGTCTTTGAAGAAATGGCGGCTGTGGACCCCAGCACCACCGCCTTCATCACCATCCACAACATGGCCACCTGGATGCTGGGCACCTGGGCCACACCCGCCGTGCGCGACCACTGGGGCCCGCTGCTCACCACGGGCGAAAAGCTCGCGTCCTACTGCCTGACCGAGCCCGGCGCAGGCTCCGATGCGGCCTCGCTCAAGACACGGGCCGAATTGCAAGGCAACGAATACGTCATCAACGGCAGCAAGGCCTTCATCAGCGGCGCGGGCAGCACCGATGTGCTGGTGCTCATGGCCCGCACCGGCGATGCGCAATCGGGCGCGGGTGGCATCAGCGCCTTTGCCGTGCCCGCCGACACGCCCGGCATCAGCTACGGCAAGAAGGAACAAAAGATGGGCTGGAACAGCCAGCCCACGCGCACCATCAGCTTCGACAACGTGCGCATCCCCGCCGACCACCTGCTGGGCCGCGAGGGCGAAGGCTTCAAGATCGCGATGAAGGGCCTGGACGGCGGCCGCATCAACATCGCCACCTGCTCGGTGGGCGCGGCGCAAGGCGCACTCAACGCCGCCCAGCAGTACATGCAAGACCGCAAGCAGTTCGGCAAACCCATCGCCAGCTTCCAGGCGCTGCAGTTCAAGCTGGCCGACATGGCCACAGAGCTGGTGGCCGCCCGCCAGATGGTGCGCCTTGCTGCCGCCAAGCTCGACGCCGGGGCGCGCGACGCCTCCACCTACTGCGCCATGGCCAAGCGCTTTGCCACCGATGCGGGCTTCACCGTCATCAACGAAGCCCTGCAGGTGCACGGCGGCTACGGCTACATCCGCGAATACCCGCTGGAACGCCTGCTGCGCGACGCCCGCGTGCACCAGATCCTGGAAGGCACGAACGAAATCATGCGCGTCATCATTGCGCGGCGCATGCTGGATGGGGATGCGACGGAGGCGATCCGCTGAGCGAACGCTCCATTTCTGATAGCTACCAGCGCTTATCCATCAAGCGGTAACGGCCAATTTTTCGCATGAAACACACCTCTCAGACGGGTACACCAGCTCACGCACGCACCGCAGCGCCCTGGGCTTACCCCCTCTCCCCTCGCGGGGGAGGGTTGGGGAGAGGGGGCTGCACGCACGCCGCGCCCGTTTCGCCAGCCCCCTCTCCCCGGCCCTCTCCC
>NZ_JBMIRS010000110.1:0-15705 GCF_049198005.1 Paracidovorax sp. MALMAid1276
AGGGCGAACGGGTCTGTCTGAGATAGGTACCTAATCAGGTGTTTTTACTTCAAACCCATGGCCCGCCTGCCCCGGGGCGCGCGCTGCGCGGCAGCAGCAGGGCCGCCATGCGCCACGCCAGGTCGCGCAGTGCACGGCGCAGCGCGGGCGACGCCGGGGGCGCGGCCAGCGGCCCGGTGCGGCGGAAGGCAGCGTCCAGCACCTCCTGCTTGGCGCGGTGCAGGGCGCTGCGGTCCCGCGCGTGCAGGGCGGCCAGCAGCTGGTCGCGGTGGCGCAGCACGCGCGCCGCTTCGCTGGCCGACAAGGCGGGCGGGGCGGACATGGCGGATAGGGCGGGCGCGGCGGCCGCGGTGTCCGCGCCGGGCGCGACCAGATTCAGATGCCGGGCCCAGAGGTGGGTGGCCGCATCGGGCGCGGCGCGGTGGGCGGCTGTGTGCAGCGCGGGGCTCATGCGGCCTCCGTGGGGTTTGAAAGCGGGGGAATGGGCTGTTGCTGTTGCTGTTGCTGCGGAGACTTGGCCGACCGTGCGCCCACCGACGCGGCGCCCTGCGTCAACCCGTACCAGTTCACCTTGCGCGTGAGCACCATCACGGCGGCCAGCACCAGGAAGAGCGCCACCGCGCCCACCACCAGCGCCGTCTGCTCCAGCTGCAGCAGCACATAGAGCAGGCCATAGAGCAGCGCAATGCCCGCGCCCAGCGGTGCGCCGCGCATCAGGCTGCCCAGCATGTGGCTGGCGTAGTAGCCCAGCAGCAGCACGCAGGCCGTCGCCGCGACAGCGTACGAGGCGCCGAACGACAGATGCTCCGACAGGCTTACCAGCAGCAAAAAGAAGCTGCACAGCGCACTGCCCACCAGCAGGTACTGCACCGGGTGCACGCGCAACTTCTTCATCAGCTCGAACAGGCCCACCGCCACGAACGTGAGGGCGATGAACAGCAGGCCGTATTTGGTGGCGCGGTCGCTCAGGCTGTAAGGGTTCACCGGGTCCACAAAGGCCACGCTGAAGCTGTCGGCGCAGTCCCGTGGTGTGGCGCCGCCGGGCGTGTAGCGGCTGTCCGGGTCCACCCCGTCGTCGTAGCCGCCCACGCAGACGCGGCTGCCGGCCGCAATGTCGGCCTGGGCCGTGGTGGCCAGGGCCGACAGCCGCCACTGGGCCGAAAAGCCTTCGGGCTTCACCTCGCGCTCCGACGGCAGAAACCGGCCCGTGAACGACGGGTGCGGCCAGCTGCTGGACATCTGCACGTCGGTGGTGCCGCCCAGCGGGACGATGGAAATCCGCTCGGTGCCTACCAGTTCCAGGTCCAGCGTGGCCTGCAGGCCGTCGGCCTTGCCGCGCACCGACTCGGGCAGGGCCGCGTGCAGGCCCCGGCTGTAGGTGGGGTGGAAGGTGCCGGGCTTGAGCGGCAGCGCCTGCTCGCCCAGCGTGAGCTGCGCGGTGCGGATGCCGCGCGCATCGCCCACGGCCATCATCACGATGGGCGCGCCGCAGTGCATGCGCGAATTCTTCACGGTGGTTTGCGGCTGCAGGCTGGCCAGCGAGCCCCACTCTGCCGTGATGTGCGCCTTGAGGTTGAAGGTGTTCACCTTGTGCAGGCCGCGTGCGCGTTCTTCCATCGCGGCGCCCGAGCGCAGCCGGAGCTGCTCGGGCATGGCGGTGAGCAGAAACTCGCGCCGCCGCTCCACCATGCGGCGCTCGTCGCCCTTGCCGGTTTCCTCGTCCCAGCTTTCCACGCAGGCGCTGTGGATCATGGGGCCCATCAGCGTCTGCGGCCCGGCCAGGCTGTCGGCCACGCTCTGCGCCGTGAGGCTGCGGTAGCGCTGGCGGTCGCGCACCACGTCGCTGATGAGGCCCAGGCCGATGAGCAGCAGCACCGAGACGGCCGCCAGCGCGACCAGTTTGATGAACAAGGGGTGTTTGAACAAGAGATTCCTCCACAGGCAACAAAAAGGTGGAGGCAGTGTTGGCGCGCGCCGTGAGGGCGCAATGAAGTCTGTGAAGCCGGTGTGAAGTGCGTGGAGCGGGCGCCGATCTGCCCGGTTCACGCCAGCACAAGCCGCACGCACAGCCCCGGCGACAGGGTCTGCACCTGCATCCGCCCTCCGTGCAGCGCCATCACCCGCTGCACGATGGCCAGGCCCAGGCCCGAGCCGCTGCGCTCGCCACCCGGGCGGGCGGTGGTGAAGAACTTCTCGCCCAGGCGGAGCAGGGCATAGTCCGGCACGCCCGGGCCTTCGTCCTGCACCGCCACCGAGGCCCCATCGAGCCGCACCCGCACGGTGCCGCCCTCGGGCGAGAAGTCGATGGCGTTGTCCAGCAGGTTGCCGATGGCCAGCGTGACCAGCTCGGCCTCCCAGCGGCCGCTGGCACCTTCGCCCGACAGATCCAGGCGCACGCCCCGCTGCAGCGCGCGCGCCTGACATTGGTGCAGCGCCTCGGCGGCGCAGTCGCGCAGGGCCACGGGGGCGGCGGCGTCGGCGTGCTGGCGCTGCTCCAGCTTCGACAATTCCAGCAGCCGGTCGACGAGGCGCTGCAGGCGCTGGCTTTGCTCCACCACCTGGGTGGCGAACTGCGCGCGGTCGGCGGCGGGCAGCTCGTCCTGCAGCAGCTCGCCCGCGCCGCGAATGGCGGCCACGGGGCTCTTCAGCTCGTGCGTCAGCGCGCGCACATAGCCTTCCACATAGTCGCGGCCCTCCAGCCGGGCGCGCATGCGGTCCATGGCGCGGGCCAGGTCGCCCAGCTCGCCGGGCACCTGGGGCATGGGCAGCGGCGGCGCCGCAGCATCGGCCGGGCCCTGCACGCTCTGCGCATAGTCGCGCAGGCGGCGCACGTTCCACACCATCCACAGCGTCACCGCCACGCCCACCGCGGCCGACAGCGCCAGCAGCAGCAGCCCGCCCATGAACACCTTGCGCTCGGCGCGGTCGATGAAGCGCTGCACGGTGTGCGTGGGCTTGGCCACGGTCAGCACGCCCGCTATGGCCCCGTTCACGTAGATGGGTGCGGCCACGTGCATCACGCCGCTGGTGTCGTCGCCCTCCACCGCGCGGGTGGAACGCGCGCCATAGTCGCCGCGCAGCGTGCGCGCCACGTCGCGCCACTGCGAATAGTCGGCACCCACCGCCCGGTTCTCCGAATCGAACAGCACGCGGCCCGCCGCATCGGTCACGTAGATGCGGTAGTCGAGCGACTGCTTGGAAAAGCCCCAGATCGCGGCATCCACCGGCCGCGTGGCATAGCGGCGCACATGCTGCGCAAACGCGCTGCTGCCGCTGTGCGCAGCCTCCGCCGCCAGCCGCCCTGCCGCCAGGTCGTCACTCGCCAGCTCGGCCAGGATGTTGGCGGTGTCCACCATCATGTCCTCCATCACCTCGCGCACGCTGGGCTTGATCTCGGCCATGAACACGCGCAGCACAAAGAACGCGGCGATGCCGTTGATGAGGAAGAAGGCGAACAGCAGGCGGATGCCGAGGCGCATGGCGGCAGCGGGCTAATCAAAAATGATAGCTGTCAGCGCAAGATGGATAAGCGCTAGAGGCCAATTTAACCATTGGGCTTTGACATCAACTGTGCAGGCGAATGCGGTAGGTGGGGGATTGGTCCGGGTTCTGGTTCTGCTTTTCCCGGCCTTCAAACACCAGGCTGTGGGTGGCTGCGTCCCATTGCATCGGCTGCAGCGTATAGGGATTGCGCAGCTCATGGGGTGACTGGGCCAGCCAGGTAGGCATATCGGCCGGGGCGACGTTCTCTGTGGCGGCGCGGTGCTGCAGGAGGACAAGACGGCGGTAGCCGTCGATGTCAGCAATCCGCTGCGCATATCGTTGGTAGCTGGGAGCTTCGGGCGCTGCCAAGCAATAACCGGCAGGGTTGCGCAAATGCGCCCAGAGTGAGCAGGTTCCTTCTTCGGCCCATTTCCTTGAGGCCTCAGAGAACGCAGTCTGCAACTGGTGGGGTGGAAGGCTGCTGAGGGCTTGCACCTGCTGCAGGTACCCGATCGATAGATTGAGGGTGTGATGGGGGAGAAGGCCCAAGTTACTCGCTTTGTGCACCGTTCTCCGCCACCACCCCGGGGGCTCCTGAGAAGGTTCGGCGGTCAAGCCAGCGGTTCGGTAAAGATAGAAAGCACTGGCAACAGAACGCATCTCGCCCGCCAGCGCCGGTGCCAGCGACTCCGTCGGTACGGAAAGCATTGCTTCGATAGCTTCGGTGACCGCCGCAGGTGGGGACTGCGCATTTTGGGCGCTTGCAGCGCTGAACCATCGCAGCTCGCGGTGCTGCATGGCGATGGCGATCATTGCGGCTATCAGGCTATCGGCACCGCTGGCTAAACGGCGGCGTAGTTGAACTGCGTCCTTCGCCATGTCTGCGGCCTGCTGGTGTCGTCCATGGTTCCAAGCCAGGGAGGCTTGGGCAAGTCTTAGCTCATGGGTGCGTACCAACACCGCGAAAGGCGCGAATTCTGCCAGGAGGTACGGGGGGGCTGGGTTGTGGAAGTGTGGTGCGCTGGTGATGCCCATAAAGCGTTGCAAGACGGCTGCCTGCGTGCGAGCCAGGTCGGTAATTTCCTCTTGATGGCGTGCGTACCAGACAAAACAGTCCACGGCGTCCGTGGGACAACGCAAACGTGCGGGCAACACCCATTCGCCGGCAGGATCCTGTGGCGGAGGAATGCCTGCGGGCATTCCTTCCTCCCGATCGCCATGGGCCTCCACCCAAGTCCTGCGCTCGATCTCGCGCGCCAGGCGCTTGCGGCCCAGTGCCATCGCATCTCCAATGGCATCGCCCTCGGCAGGTGCGTCCAGCCCCAAGAGGATCACGTACCCGTTGCCCTCCAGGGCTTGCTCGGTAGGCGGCGTGTACTGCAGCGCGCGCTGGGCCGCCTCGGTCAAGGCGTCGTCGTTCCAGTTGGCGATGACCAGTGCGCTCAGCCACACGGCGGCCAAGCCCCCCAGGGCCAGCATCAGCCAGCCCAGTGCTTTCAAGCAACGGCGCAAGTGCTTCATAAAAATGATAGCTGTCAACCTAATACAGACAAGCGGTAGGGCTGGTTTTTATTGAACATCAACGCAATACCCCATCCCCCGGTGCGTGCTGATGTACTCGTGCGCCGGGTCCAGCTCGCGCAGCTTGGCGCGCAGGGTCTTGATGTGGGTGTCCACCGTGCGGTCGGTGCTTTCGCTGTCGTCGCCCCAGGCGGCGGCGAGCAGGGCCTCGCGCGAATGGATGCGGCCTGCGCCGCGCAGCAGGTGGGACAGCAGGCGGTATTCGCGGCGCGTGAGCGGCAGCGACTGGCCGCGCAGGCTGATGCGCTGGCCGGCCTCGTCGTCGTGGAACAGCGGCGCAACGGCGGCGGACTGCCCGTTGCGGTTGCGGTTGCCGTTGCCGTTGCTGCCGCCGTGGCCTGCGCGGCGCAGCAGGGCCTTCACGCGGGCCGCCAGCTCGCGCGGGCTGAAGGGTTTGGCCAGGTAGTCGTCGGCGCCCAGCTCCAGGCCCAGCACGCGGTCGATCTCTTCGCCGTGGGCGCTGAGCATCAGCACCGGCAGGGTGGCCGTGGGTGCGGCGTTGCGCAGTTCGCGCAGCAGATCGAGCCCGCTGCCGTCGGGCAGGCCCACGTCCAGCACCAGCAGGTCAAAACGCGCGCCCTGCAGTTGCTGGCGGGCGTCGTGCACCAGCAGGCTGTGCGTCACGGCCAGACCGTCGCGCTGCAGCGCGTAGGCCACGGTGCGGGCGATGGCGGGATCGTCTTCGAGCAGCAGCAGGCGGGCAGACATGGGTCGGTCAGCGCGCAATCAGAATGGGGAAGATCTTGCCCAGCCCGTCCGCCATCACCTCCACCGCCAGCGCGGCCAGGATCAGGCCCATCAGGCGGGTCATCACGTTGATGCCCGTCTTGCCCAGCACGCGGGCAATCGGGTCGGCCAGGGCAAAGCACACGGCCGTGGCCAGGGCGATGACCACGCCATAGCCCACCAGCGCCAGCGTTTGCCAGACGCCCTGCGCCCGGTCGGCATAGATCACCACGGTGGACATGCTGGCCGGGCCCGTGAGCAGGGGGATGGTGAGCGGCACCACCGCAATGCTGCTGCCCGCGGCCGCCTTTTCAGCGCCTTCCTCCAACTCGTTGGTGCTGGGCTTGGCCTCGGCCGGCTGGGCGTTGAGCATGTTCATTGCGCTGATGAGCAGCAGCATGCCGCCGCCCACCTGAAAGCTCTGCAGCGAGATGTTGAAAAAATCGAGGATCTGCAGGCCGAGCAGCGCGCAGGCCGCGATCACGCAGAACACGCTGAAGCTGGCGACCTGAATGGTGCGCCGCCGCTGCGCGTACGAAAAATCCTGCGTGTAGTGGATGAAGAACGGGACGATGGCCAGCGGGTTCACGATGGCCAGCAGGGTGATGAGGGGTTTGAGATCCATCAACGGCCTCCGGAAACTTCTAGGAACGACATGGTGGTGTACGGCGACGCGTCGGACATCAGCCACACGATGGCTTCGGCCACCTCGTCGGCCGTGCCGCCGCGCTGCATGGGCACTAGGTGGGCCAGGTCGCGCACGCGGTCGGGCAGGCCGCCGCTGGCGTGGATGTCGGTCTCGATCAGGCCCGGGCGCACGGCGTTCACGCGGATGCCTTCGGCTGCCACCTCGCGCGCCAGGCCCACGGTGAAGGTGTCGACGGCGCCCTTGGCGGCCGCGTAGTCCACATACTGGTGGGCCGAGCCCAGGCGCGATGCGGCGCTGGAGACGTTGACGATGCTGCCGCCCGCGCCGCCGTGTTTCGTGCTCATGCGCCGCACGGCCTCGCGCGCGCAGATGAAGCTGCCGATCACGTTGATGTCGAACATGCGGCGCAGGCGCGCCACGCTCATTGCGTCCACGCGCTGTGTGGTGTCCACCACGCCCGCGTTGTTCACCAGCGCGGTGATGCGGCCCAGTTGCGCGTCCACCGTGGCAAACATGGCCAGCACCTGGGCTTCGTCGGCCACGTCGGCCTGCACGGCCAGGGCGGTGCCGCCCGCAGCGCGGATCTGCTGCACCACGGCATCGGCGGCGGCCTGGTTGCCTTGGTAGTTCACCGCCACGGCCCAGCCCTGGCGCGCGGCCCGCAGGGCGGTGGCGGCGCCAATGCCGCGGCTGGCACCGGTGATTAACGCAATCTTGTCCATGGAATCGGGCTCTCCTGCAAGAATGCCGCATTGGAACAGGTTCTTGCAGCCGTCCAAGCCTTCCGTTTCCCTTACCACCCCGCGTTGCGCTCCCCGGCTTGGGGAGCGAGCCGCCGGGGGCCATGAACCCGTTTTTTTGTTCATTCACACCAAGGAGTCGCACCATGGGTCAGTTCGTCGATCTGCAATCTCACGATGGTTTCAGCTTTCCCGCCTGGGTGGCCCGCCCGGATGCGCCGCCGCAGGGCGCGGTGGTGGTGCTGCAGGAGATCTTTGGCGTGAACTCGCACATCCGCGCCGTGGCCGACCGCTTTGCGGCGCGGGGCTACCTGGCCGTGGCGCCGTCCACCTTCCACCGCGTGAAGCCGGGCGTGGAGCTGGGCTACACCAGCGACGACATGCAGGCCGGCATGGGCCTGAAGGCCGCCGTGGAGGCGCTGCCCGCCCCCGGCGTGATGCCCGACATCCAGGCCGCCATCGACTACGCGGCGCAGCAAAGCGGCCGCAAGGTGGGCATCGTGGGCTTTTGCTGGGGCGGGCTGCTGACCTGGCGCGCGGCCTGCACGCTGAACGGCCTGTCGGCGGCCGTGCCCTACTACGGCGGCGGCATGACCAGCGACGCGGAAGTGGCCCGCCAGCCCCGCGTGCCCGTGCTGGCCCACTTTGGCGAGCGCGACCACTACATCCCGCTGGACGGCGTGCAGGCCTTCGGCCGCGCGCACCCCGAGGTGGAAGTGCACGTCTACCCCGCCGACCACGGCTTCAACTGCGACCAGCGCGGCAGCTATGACGAGGCATCGGCCATGACGGCGCGCGACCGCACCCTGGCGTTCTTCGACAAGCATCTCGCCTGAAAAACGCGTGGAGATGGGCATGGCCGTTTTGAAGCATTTTTGGCCTGCAGCGCTTATCCAGAAAGCGCTGTCCGCTACAGTTTTGATAGTAGCGGCCGGGACCGCGCAGCACGCCCATGCGGCCGACTACACGGGCCCCCTGTTCGACGCGCACCTGCACTACAACGAGGAGGCCTGGGACGGGCGGACCGGGCCGCACCCGCCGTCCGATGTGCTCGCCCGCATGCAAAAGAGCGGCGTGCGCGCCATCGTGGCCAATTCGCGGCCCAACACGGGCTCGCTCACGCTCGCGGGCCTGCCCGAAACGCGCGCGGCCGGCGTCACCGTGGTGCCCTTTGTGCGGCTGTACCGCAACCGCGCCGACTACACGGGCTGGTTTGCCGACGAGAGCATCCACACCATGGTGCAGACCGAGCTGGCGCGCGGCACGGCCGCCGGGCCGTACCGGGGCATCGGCGAATTCCACCTCTACGACAACGCCAACGCCGATGGCCCGGTGGCCCGAAAGCTCATGGTGCTGGCCGAGGAGCGCGACCTGGTGGTGCTGGCGCACGTGGATGACGTGGCCATCGACAAGCTCATGGCGCACACGCCCTCGCGGGGGCAAAAGCTGCGCCTCATCTGGGCCCACACCGGCATCGGCGGCGCGCCGGTGGAGCGGGTGGACGCGCTGATGGCGCGCTACCCGGGCCTCGTGGGCGAGCTCTCGTACCGCCCCGGCCTGGTGTGCGACGACAACCAGCTGTGCCCCGCCTGGCGCGCGCTGCTGCTCAAATATCCCGCGCGCTTCGTGATCGGCTCGGACACCTGGGTGAACCAGCGCTGGCAGCACTACGAAAGCCTGATGCAGGGCTACCGCCAGTGGCTGGGCGGCCTGCCCGCCGACGTGGCGCGCAAGGTGGCGTGGGACAACGGGGCGGGGTTGTTTGGGGTGGCCAGGCCGTGAAGCGGGGGTGGCGGATTGAGTGGAACGACTCGGTCTTTCGAGACCCGGAACCCCTGAACCGTTCGGGCTGAGCTTGTCGAAGCCTCGCGCGGCGCTTCGACCCTTCGACCGGGCTCAGGACAGGCTGGCTCAGCGTGAACGGATTTTGGCGTTTGTGCTGCTGCCGGGTATCCGCCGCGCAGGCGATGTCACCTCGTCCTCGCCAGATACCGCTTGCGCCAGAACAGCGCCACCAGCCCCAGCGCAATCACCGCCATGGACCCCAGCGCCCACCAGAACCCATCGGCCTTGTGGATCAGCGGCAAAAACTCGAAGTTCATGCCGAAGATGCCTGCGATCAGGTTCAGCGGCAGGAACACGGCCGTGAGCGCGGTGAGGGTCCGCATGATGTCGTTGGCGCGGTTGCTTTGCACGCTGAAGTGCATCTGCACGGCGGTTTCAGTGCTTTGCTCCAGCCGGCGCACGTGGTGCACCACGCGCTCGATGTGCTCCAGCACGTCGCGGCTGCGCACTTTCAGCAAGTCCAGCTCGCGCAGCCCGGCGGGCGTCTCGGGCAGGGGCCAGGTCTCCAGCGCGTCGATCCAGTCCTGCACGGCGGTGCGCTGGTCTTCGCAGATCTCGTCCAGCATGTGCAGCGACAGCCGTGCTTCGAGCAGCGAATTCCAGTTCACATAGCGCGCGCGGGGCCTGAGCAGCTCGGTCTGCCAGTGGTCCAGCTGGCGCGTGAGCTCGCGGCGCAGGTCCAGGTAGTTGTCCACCATCTGGTTGACCACGCGCAGCATCAAATCGGCCGGGCTGGTGGGCAGGCGCGCGCCGGGCACGCTGGCGCCCCGGCCCTCGCCGGGGTTGGGATTGGGGTGGCCGTTGGCGGCAGCGGGGGCGGGGGCGGAGGCCAGCAGCCGCGCCGCATAGGCGTCGCGCACGGCGCAGTCGGCGGGGTGCACCGTCAGCAAGAGCTGGTCGAACACCGCAAAGCCCACGGGGCTGGTGTCGATGCGGCGCAGCACCGGCGGGCCGCTGCGCGGCAGGGCTGCTGCGCCCGGGGCGGCCTCGGCCGTGCCGTGCGAGGGCGCGGGAGCCGGTGCAGGCGCGGGGGAGGGCGTGGATGTGGGCGTGGCGGCGCCGCCCTGGGCCGTGGCCAGGCGGCGGAACACCAGCAGGTCGTACTGCGAGGTGTAGTCGTAGTGCGAGGGCAGCTGCGCGTTCAGCAGGTCGGACACGTGCAGGTCCACCAGCTGCAGCCCCACCAGGGCCTGCAGGCGGGCCTGGATCTCGGGCAGCCGCGCCTGGAAGTCGGGGCGCGCGCAGGCCATCCAGACAAAGCCCTGGGCGGGCAGCTGCTCGGGCGGCTCGGCCAGCTCCTGCACGCCGCCGCTGTGGATGTGGAAGATGCGCATGCGCTGGAAAATTTGAATGAAATATGCCTTCAGCGCTTATCCATCAAGCGCTGGCAGCTATCATTTTTGTAGTTTGCGCGCCACGTCACGGGCAAAGTAGGTCAGCACGCCGTCGGCGCCCGCGCGCTTGAAGGCCAGCAGGCTTTCCATCATCACCGCATCGTGGTCCAGCCAGCCATTGGCGGCGGCGGCCTTGATCATGGCGTACTCGCCGCTCACCTGGTAGGCAAAGGTCGGAACCTTGAACTCGTCCTTCACGCGGCGCACGATGTCCAGGTAGGGCATGCCGGGTTTGACCATCACCATGTCCGCGCCTTCGGCGATGTCGAGCGCCACCTCGCGCAGCGCCTCGTCGCTGTTGCCCGGGTCCATCTGGTAGACGTTCTTGTCGGCCTTGCCCAGGGCGCCGCGCGTGCCCACCGCATCGCGGAAGGGGCCATAGAAGCTGCTCGCGTACTTGGCGCTGTAGGCCATGATGCGGGTGTGGATGTGGCCGTGGGCCTCCAGCGCCTCGCGGATGGCCCCGATGCGCCCGTCCATCATGTCGCTGGGCGCGACGATGTCCACGCCCGCCTCGGCATGCGCAAGCGCCTGGCCGGTGAGGATCTCCACCGTGTCGTCGTTGATGATGTAGCCGGTGTCGTCCAGCACGCCGTCCTGGCCGTGGCTGGTGTAGGGGTCCAGCGCCACGTCGGTCATCACGCCCAGGGCGGGGAATTCCTTCTTGAGCGCGCGCACCACGCGCGGGATCAGGCCGTCGGGGTTCAGCGCCTCCTTGCCGTCGGGCACCTTCAGCGCCGGGTCGATGGCCGGGAACAGCGCCAGCACCGGAATGCCCAGCTTCACGCAGTCTTCGGCCACGGGCAGCAGCAGATCGAGGCTCAGACGCTCCACACCGGGCATGGAGGCCACGGCCTCGCGCTGGTTCGTGCCTTCGTGCACAAACACGGGGTAGATCAGGTCGTCCACGCTCACCGCGTTTTCGCGCACCAGGCGGCGGGTGAAGGCGTCGCGGCGCAGGCGGCGGGGGCGGTTGTGGGGGAAGGGGGTGGGGCTTGAAAGCATGGGCGGATTATGGGCCTGCACCGCCGGCGCCCCGGGCCGCCGGCACCCCAGCGCCGGGCGCGCGCGCCCCGGGATATGCCGCTTGTAACACCCGGGGGGCGGTGCTAAATTGGCGCCGGGCGGCTTGCTGCCCCCCGCTTTTCCTCCCTGAGCGGGGCCTCGGATTGCAGCGATGCAAAACAGGCTTTCCTGGCCCGGCGGATTTGCCGGGCTTTTTTTTGCGCCGGCCGGCGGGCCCGGTGGCCGACTTAAACTGCCGCATGCTCTGGGTCAAAGCCTTTCACATCGTGTTCGTGGCCAGCTGGTTTGCCGGGCTGTTCTATCTGCCGCGCATCTTCGTCAACCTGGCCATGGTGGCCCCGGGCTCGGTGGCCGAGCGCGAGCGCCTGCTGCTCATGGCTCGCAAGCTGCTGCGCTTCACCACGCTGCTGGCGGTGCCTGCGCTGGCGCTGGGCGTGTGGCTGTGGATGGGCTATGGCATCGGGCGCGGCCCGGGCAACGGCTGGATGCACGCCAAGCTCGCCGTGGTGGTGCTGGTGATCGGCTACCACCACGCCTGCAGCGTGCTGCTGCGCAAGCTGGCCGACGGCACCTGCCGCAAAAGCCACGTGTGGTTCCGCTGGTTCAATGAGGCCCCGGTGCTGATGCTGGTGGCCGCGGTGGTGCTGGTGGTGGTCAAGCCCTTCTGAGTCCGCACGGCGGTGCACAAGACCTCGGCCTGGCCCCTGTCGCTCGCCTACACGGCGCTCATCGTCTTTGCCAGCCTGTTCCCGTTCGACGGCTGGCGGGCCCAGGGCATCGATCCGCTGGTGTTTTTGCTGGCGCCAATCCCGCCGCCTTACTGGACGGGCTTCGACGTCACGATCAACGTCGTGGGCTACGCACCGCTGGGCTTTTTGCTGGTGCTGGCCATGCTGCGCACGGGCCGCCCCAGCCGCCCGATTTTGCTGGCGACGCTGGCCGGCACCGTGCTGTCGCTGGGGCTTGAATTCCTGCAGATCTACCTGCCCCGGCGGGTGCCCTCCAACATGGACCTGGCGCTGAACGCCCTGGGCACGCTGGCGGGCGCGCTCAGCGCGGCGCTGCTGGAGCGCGTGGGCGCCATCGACCGCTGGAGCGACTTCCGCGGCCGCTGGTTCGTGCACGACGCGAGCGGCGCGCTGGTGCTGCTGGCGCTGTGGCCGCTGGCGCTGCTGTTTCCGGCGGCGGTGCCGTTCGGGCTGGGCCAGGTGCTCGAACGCCTGGAGGCGGCGCTTGCCGAGTTGCTGGCCGACACGCCCTTTTTGCAATGGCTGCCGGTGCGCGAGGTGGCGCAGGATCCGCTCTCGCGCGGGGGCGAGCTGCTCTGTGCCATCCTGGGCCTGCTCGTGCCCTGCCTGCTGGGCTACTGCGTGGTGCGGCGCAAGGTGCAGCGCGCGCTGTTTGCGCTGGGCGTGGTGGCACTGGGCGTGGCCGTGACGGCCCTGTCGGCCGCATTGAGCTGGGGCCCCCTGCACGCCTGGGAATGGATGGGCCAGCCGGTGCGCCTGGGCGTGTGGGCTGCGCTGGCCCTGGCCCTGCTGCTGGTGGCGCTGCCGCGCCGGGCCTGCGCGGCCCTGCTGCTGCTGGCGCTGGCCTGGCACCTCGCGCTGCTCAACCAGGCCCCCACCAGCGCCTACTTTGCGCAGACGCTGCAGACCTGGGAGCAGGGCCGCTTCATCCGCTTCTACGGCCTGGGGCAGTGGCTGGGCTGGCTGTGGCCGTATGCCACGCTGCTGTATGTGCTGCTGCGGGTGTCCCGGCGGGATGCGCAAACCTAAAATGCCGGGATGAGCAGCGAATCATCCTCCGCGCCGGCCGCAGCGCCCGGCTACTACCAGCGCCACATCTTTTTCTGCCTGAACGACCGTGCCAACGGCGAAGACAGCTGCGCCCACCACAACGCCCAGGCGGGCTTTGACCGCTGCAAGTCGCAGGTGAAGGCCGCAGGCCTGGCGGGCCCCGGCAAGGTGCGCGTGAACAAGGCGGGCTGCCTGGACCGCTGCGCGGGCGGCCCCGTCGCCGTGGTCTACCCCGAGGGCACCTGGTACACCTATGTGGACGCGGCCGACATCGACGAGATCGTCGAGTCCCACCTCAAGAACGGCCAGGTGGTGGAGCGCCTCGTCACACCGGCGGAACTTGGGCGCTGAAAGCGTCTCCACCTTCCGTCTCTCATTTTTTTGAATGATTTTGGCCTTCAGCGCTTATCCATCAAGCGCTGACAGCTATTGATTTGGTAGTAAACCCCGTGAATGCCCAGACCGAACGCCTGACCCTGTCCGGTGCCGCAGGCGCCATCGAGGCCGTGCGCGACAGCGCCCCGTTGGCCGAAGAAGGCGCCGCGCCCCGGGGCGTGGCCGTCATCGCCCACCCGCACCCGCTGTTTGGCGGCACCATGGACAACAAGGTGGTGCAGACCCTGGCACGCGCGTTTGTGCAGTGCGGCTACACGGCGGTGCGCTTCAACTTCCGCGGCGTGGGCGGCTCGGCCGGTGTGCACGACGAAGGCCGCGGCGAGCTTCAGGACCTGCTCGCCGTGGTGCAGCAGGTGGCGCCCGAAGGCCCCCTGGCCCTGGCCGGCTTCTCGTTTGGTGCCTTTGTCGCCAGCCACGCGCTGGCGGCCTTGTGGCCCGAGGGCCGGGTCCAGCACGCGGTGCTGGTGGGCACGGCGGCCAGCCGCTTCACCGTGGCGCCGGTGCCGTCCGAAGCGCACGCCCGCACCCTGGTCGTGCACGGCGAGGCGGACGACACCGTGCCCCTGGCCTCCGTCATGGACTGGGCCCGGCCCCAGATACTGCCTGTCACAGTCATCCCCGCAGGCGGGCATTTCTTTCACGGACAATTGCCGCTTCTCAAGAGCCTGGTGGTGCGCCACCTGCAATCGCCCGTGTGAGGGTTCGCGGCCTCGGCCGTCCTGCAACCTATCGCCCGCCTTTTTTCTTTCCTCCCTTTTTTCGAGCCTCTCCAGAGCCCCTTTCTGCCCCATGAAAAGATTCCTGTCCGTGTTGCGATCCCTGGCCGTCTTTGCCGCCGTGGCGCCCGCCGCCTTTGGCGCGCTGGCCCAGGCGCCCCAGCCCCCTGAAATCGCCGCGCGCACCTACATGCTGGTGGATGTGACCGCAGGCCAGGTGCTGGCGGCCAAGGACATCGATGCGCCGGTCGAGCAGGCCTCGCTCACCAAGCTCATGACGGGCTACCTGGTGTTCGACGCACTGCGCGCCAAGAAGATTGCGCTGGACCAGAAGCTGCCCGTGAGCGTGCGCGCCTGGAAGATGCCCGGCTCGCGCATGTTCATCGACCCCAAGATGCAGGTGCCGGTGGAAGACCTCATCAAGGGCATGATCGTGCAGTCGGGCAACGACGCGACCGTGGCGCTGGCCGAAGGCGTGGGCGGCACCGTCGAAAACTTCGTCAAGCTGATGAACGACCAGGCCAAGGCCCTGGGCATGAACGGCACCAGCTACCGGAACCCCGAGGGCCTGACCGAACCCGGCCACACCACCACGGCGCGCGACCTGTCGGTGCTGGCCATGCGCCTGATGAAGGACTTCCCGGAGTACATGCACTACTACTCCACCAAGCAATACAGCTACCCCGGCACGCCCGCGTCCAACGGCAGCAACCGCAACACCCTGCTGTTCCGCGACCCCACGGTGGACGGCCTCAAGACCGGCCATACCGCAGCGGCCGGCTACTGCCTGGTGGCCACGTCCAAGCGCGAGTTCCCCGGCGTGGGCCAGCGCCGTTTGTTGTCCATCGTGCTCGGCGCCGCCAGCGAAAACGCGCGCGCCAACGAAAGCCAGAAACTGCTGAACTGGGGCTACACCGCCTTTGAGGCTGTCAAGTTGTTTGACGCGGGCAGCCCCGTGGCATCTCCCGCTGTCTGGAAGGGCAAGGCCAGCACCCTCAAGATCGGCCGCGAAGAAGCCATCGTCGTGGCCGTGCCCTCGGGCAGCGCGGGCAAGCTCACCACCCAGATCACCCGGCCCGACCCGCTGGTGGCGCCGTACACCCAGGGCCAGTCCATCGGCACGCTCAAGGTCATGCTGGCCGACCAGGCCGTGGCCGAAGTGCCGCTGATCGCCCTGGAGGGTGTGGAGCAGGCAGGCATCCTGGGCCGCGCCTGGGATGGCATTCGCCTCTGGATTAAATAAGGTACATCCCCCTGAGTCGCTTCGCGCCTTCCCCCATCTCTCGAATGGCTGCGCCATTCGGGAAGGGGGACGCCCCCGGCGCGGCGGGGCGGCCCTTGCGCGGGGGC
>NZ_JBMIRS010000159.1:0-59638 GCF_049198005.1 Paracidovorax sp. MALMAid1276
CCCATGCGGCGCATCCGAGGCATCCACTCATCCCGATTGCGCTCCAACGCGATCCCCTGCGAGATCGTAAACACGTTCTGAGCGCAGCTGCGCACCCGGGCGGTTGCTGAACCGGCATCGTGAAACGGTCGAGGTGGGGCGCCTCGGAGCGAGCCAGGACATGGCACATGCAATGGGCCCCCACACGACGGGTGTTGCGCACCGGCTGTGATGAGGAAATATGGGTATTTTTTGCCTCCAGCGCTTATCCAGTAAGCGCTGATAGCTATCATTTTTATAGAATCAGCCAGGCTGTGGACCGGTGTGCGGTCGGTGGCATCTCAACCAGCGGGCAATGCGGAGGCTTTGACCTGCACCGGTTGGCCTGCCGCGATCCAGCCGTCGATGCCACCTTGCAGATAACGCGCCGGGATGCCTGCGGCACGCAGGCGCAATGCGGTGGAACGGCTGACCTCGTGGCCGTAGACGCAGTACACGACCACCGCTTCGTCGGTCGGTAGATCTCCCGCCCAGGCGTCGACGGCCGCGGGGTCGCGCCAGGGGGCATGGGGCAGGGTGGTGGTGGCCGCGTCGTATACCCCCGCGCGGCGCACATCGATGCGATGGCGGGCCTGCTGCGCGTCTTGTACCGATGCTTCCAGGCCCATGCTGGCGGCGTGGACCGCGCGCTGGTAGCGCTCGTACACGGCAGCCCAGTCGATATTGGCCATGAACGCATCGACATACGCGCCCGCCGCAGCGCCGTGGTCGAGGTGGTAGGCATGTTCATACATGTCCAGCGCGAGGATGGGCACCCCACCGGCAGCCGCCTGGGTGTGGTCGCTGGCCCACTGGTTGACGAGCGAGCCATCGCGCGGCTGAAACACCAGCAGCACCCAGCCCGAACCACCCCCCAGCGCCTTGCCCAGGGCCATGAATTCTTCGCGCCACCGCTCAGCGCTGCCGAAGTTGGCAGTCAGCGTCAGCAGCATTCCGGGTGCGGGAGCGGCGCCACCGCCGCCCAGGCTGCCAAAGTACAGCTCGTGCAGCAGCATGGAGTTGCCTGCCATCAGCTCCTCGCGCTTGAGTCCATTGAGCACAAAGCCGGGCGCAGATGCGAAGTCCAGCCCCGAAAGCTGCGCGCGGATGGCATTGAGCCGCGACACGGCGCCACCATAGTTGTTGTGGTGGTGACTGCGCAGCAGCTTTTCGGACAGGCCGGGCAGCGTGGCCGGGTCGAAAGGAAGGGCTTGGGGGTGTGCTGGCATGGCGAGGCTCCAAGAAGACGTTGGGTGAAAGGCAGCTCAGGCCAGCCAGGGTCGGATCAGCGTCACCGCCAGCCCCACCGCCGCGCAAAGGCCCAGCAGGGGCATCACGCCGAGCTTGAAGCGGAACAGCGCCACCAGCGCGCCCATGGCAATGGCGGCCGACACGGCGTCGAACGCCCCGCCGAAGCCCTGCGGCCACAGCAGGTGGTAGGCAAAGAACAGCGCCAGGTTCAGGATCACGCCCACCACGGCGGCTGTGATGGCCGACAGTGGCGCCGTGAAGCCCAGCTTGCCGTGGGTGGCCTCCACCAGCGGGCCACCCGCCAGGATGAAAACGAACGAGGGCAGGAAGGTGACGAAGGTCACGACCGCAGCCGCTGCGGCGGCGCCCGCGAACAGCGCATCGGGCCCCCACACCTGCTGCAGCCAGCCGCCGACAAAGCCCACGAAGGCCACCACCATGATCAGCGGGCCCGGCGTGGTTTCGCCCAGGGCCAGGCCGTCGATCATCTGGGGGCCGCTGAGCCAGTGGTAGTGCTCCACGGCGCCCTGATAGACATAGGGCAGGACGGCATAGGCGCCGCCAAACGTGACCAGCGCGGCCTTGGTGAAGAACCAGCCCATCTGCGTGAGCGTGCCCTCCCACCCCTGGGTGGCGACCAGCGCCGCCATGGCGGCCAGCCACAGTGCCGCCCCCGCCGCCAGCACCCGCGCCAGGTGGCCGCGCGAGAAGCGGGCATGGGCCGGCGGCGGGGTGTCGTCGTCGATGAGTGCCGGACCATAGCCCTTGTGCCCGTTGGCATGGCCGCCGCCCAGCGCAAACACGGCGGGCCAGCGGCGGGCGCCGAAGTAGCCCATCAGCCCGGCGGCCAGCACGATGGCCGGGAACGGCGTGTTCAGCGCAAAGATGGCCACAAACGATGCGGCGGCGATGCCCCACATCCATCCGTTCTGGAGCGCGCGGGTGCCGATGCGGTGCGCGGCGTGCAGCACCAGGGCCGTCACGGCAGGCTTGATGCCGTAGAAGATGCCCGCCACCAGGGGCACATCGCCAAAGCGCAGGTACACCCACGACAGGCCGATCAGGATGAACAGCGAGGGCAGCACGAACAGCGCCCCGGCCACGATGCCACCCCACGACCGGTGCAGCAGCCAGCCGATGTAGGTGGCCAGCTGCTGGGCTTCGGGGCCCGGCAGCAGCATGCAGTAGTTCAGGGCATGCAGAAAGCGCTTCTCGCTGATCCAGCGGCGGCGCTCCACCAGCTCGGCGTGCATGATCGCGATCTGGCCCGCTGGGCCGCCAAAGCTGATGAAGCCGAGCTTGAGCCAGAAGCGCAGGGCCTGGCCGAAGCCCACGGGGCCGGGGCGGTCATCGGGGGGCGAGGCTGCCGTGCTGGTGGGAGCCGGCGCGGTCTCGGTCGCGGATTCGGGCACTGCAGCAGGTGTGTCGTGGGTCATGGCGTCGCCCTGGGTGTGGCTGGAGTGCGGGGGGCGGCGGCGGAGGCCGATGCGGGGGGCTGGCAGGGCAGCGCGTGCAGCGCGTCGAACACCTGCGCGGCCGCCTGGGCCAGGGCGTCGTCGTCGGCATGCACCTCGCGCAGGCCGGCGAGCACGGCCTCCAGGCCCGCTGCCTCCGGCACCGGAATGCCGCCCACATCCAGATAGTGGACGGCACGGGCCATGCGCTGCAGGCGGGGATCGGTGTCCAGCCCAAAGCTGGCCATCAGCACCTCGAAGGTCACGAGCGCGCCCACGTGGGTGAAGCGGGCACCGTCATAGTCGAACCCCAGCACGTCGTCCGGCGCCAAGGCAGGGTCGTCCAGCCAAACCAGCGTGGCGCCCGGGTCAATGAAACGCCGGATCAGCCATGCGCTGGCGAGGCGGTCCACCCACGGGCGCGCGCGGGTGGCCCAGCGACGGTTCTGAAACTGCTGGGCCTGCAGCTGCGGCAGGCCGTGCGCAGGGAGCGGGGCGGGCTCGCCCCGCGAAAAGCAGGCATCGAACGCCTGGCGCAGGCCCGCCAAGTCGGCGTCGGCCTGCGTGGCGGCGGCGTTGGGGTAGTAGTCGATGCGGTGCAGGGCCTGCAGCGCGTCGCCCACGCTGCGCAACCGGCGCCTCGCCTCGGTTTCGCTCAGCGCGGGCAGGTCGGCTTGCACGGCAGCGGCCGACTCGCGCCATTGGGCAAAAGCGTCGGTGCGGTCGAACAGGGCTTGTACCTGCTCGCGCTGCTGGCTGTCGGTGGCAGACAGGGTCATCAGCAGGGCGGTGCCGCCATGCGCACGCACTTCGTCAGCGATGGGTGCCAGCAGCCCAGCATGGTCGAGCGGCAACACGTAAGCGCCGTCCCTGAGCGCCGCACAGCCCAGCGCCTTCAGGTTGCGCCAGACGCGCAAGCGCACGGCGCTGGGCTGCGTGGGCAGGGTCAAGATCAGAATGGACCACATGTATTGAAGTATATGTATTGCCACATGAAACATCGATATCTAATTTTGACGATCCAAAGGTTGCGCGGCGCCGATATTCGTCATACAACCGCCAGCGGCATCTGCCGCCCCAGGCTCGCACACACGGTGCAGCGCCTGGAGCGTCAGCTTGCCGCAAGTCCGTCATGAATAATTATGAATTCAGAAACCGTGCATGCACGGGCCCATGATGCCGAGGAGACCACCATGACCGCCTACGCTGATTTCTATCGCCAGTCGCTCGACCACCGCGACCTGTTCTGGAACGAACAGGCCCGGCTGATCGACTGGCAGACGCCGCCCACGCAAATCTGCGACTACAGCAACCCACCGTTCGCCCGATGGTTTGTGGGCGGAACCACCAACCTGTGCCACAACGCGGTCGACAGGCACCTGGCCACGCGGGCCGACCAGGCGGCGCTGGTGGCGATATCCACCGAGACGGGCTCCGAGCGCAGCTACAGCTTCGCCGAGCTGCATGCCGAGGTGCAGCGCATGGCGGCCGTGCTGCAGAGCCTGGGGGTGAAGAAGGGTGACCGGGTGCTCATCTACATGCCCATGATTGCCGAGGCCGCGTTTGCGATGCTGGCCTGCGTGCGCATCGGGGCGCTGCATTCGGTGGTGTTCGGTGGCTTCGCCGCGGGCTCGCTGGCCTCGCGCATCGACGATGCCGAGCCCGTGGCCGTGGTCAGTGCCGATGCGGGGTCGCGCGGCGGCAAGGTGGTGCCCTACAAGCCGCTGCTGGACGAAGCCATTGCCTTGTCCAAACACAAGCCCGCCGCTGTGTTGATGGTGAACCGGGGCCTGGCCCCCATGCACCTCCAGCCGGGCCGCGACCATGAATGGGCGCCGCTGCGCGAGCAGCACCTCAACACCGAGGTGCCCTGCGTCTGGGTGGAATCCACCCACCCCAGCTACACGCTGTACACCAGCGGCACCACCGGTAGACCGAAGGGCGTGCAGCGCGACACGGGCGGCTACGCCGTGGCGCTGGCCGCGAGCATGAAGCACATCTTCGACGCCAAGGCGGGTGACACCTACTTTGCAAGCAGTGACATCGGCTGGGTGGTGGGGCACAGCTACATCGTCTATGGCCCGCTGATTGCCGGCATGACGACCATCATGTACGAAGGCCTGCCCACGCGGCCCGACGCGGGCGTGTGGTGGAGCATCGTCGAGAAATACCAGGTCACGCACATGTTCTCGGCGCCCACAGCGGTGCGGGTGCTGAAAAAGCAGGACCCGGCCTACCTGGCCAAATACAACGTGAAGAGCCTCAAGGCGCTGTGGCTGGCCGGCGAGCCGCTGGACGAGCCCACGGCGCAGTGGATCAGCGATGCCCTGCAGGTGCCCATCATCGACAACTACTGGCAGACCGAAACCGGCTGGCCCATCCTGACGCTGGCCAACGGCGTCGAGAAGCAAAGCGCGCGCTTCGGCAGCCCTGGCAAGCCCATGTACGGCTACCACGTCAAGCTGATCGACGAGATCAGCGGCGAAGAGCTGACCGGCGCGAACCAGAAAGGTGTGGTCGCCATCGAGGGCCCGTTGCCCCCGGGCTGCATGCAGACCGTGTGGCGCGACGACGCCCGCTTTGTGAACACCTACTGGAAGAGCATTCCCGGCCGCCTGATCTACAGCACCTTCGACTGGGGCATCCGCGACACCGATGGCTACCACTTCATCCTGGGTCGCACCGACGACGTGATCAACGTGGCCGGCCACCGCCTGGGCACGCGCGAGATCGAGGAAAGCATTGCCTCGCACCCCAACATCGCCGAGGTGGCGGTGGTGGGCGTGGCCGACAGCCTCAAGGGCCAGGTGGCCATGGCGTTCGCCGTGGCGCGCGATGCCTCGGGCCTCTCGGACGACGCGGCGCGCCTGAAACTGGAAGGCGAGGTGATGAAGCTGGTGGACAGCCGCCTCGGCGCGGTGGCTCGGCCCTCGCGCGTGCACTTTGTGACGCTGCTGCCCAAGACCCGCAGCGGCAAGCTGCTGCGCCGCGCCCTGCAGGCCGTGGCTGAGCGGCGCGACCCGGGCGACCTGACGACGATGGAAGACCCGGCGGCGCTGCAGCAGGTGAAGGACCTGGTGGGCCCGTGAACCCGGCGCAAGATCAGCGCAGTATGCTATAAAAAATATAGCTTCAAGCGCTTACCCAGTAAGCGCTGAAGCGTGTTTTGATGATTGCCTTGGGTGTAAAACCCGATCACACCGGCCGATTCCGCTGCCACCCCGCTGGCGGCTGCCACGCCGGCACCCAGGCCACAAAGTCGGCCAGCGGCATGGGCCGTGCAATGCAATAGCCCTGGGCCTGCGTGCAGCCCAGTTGCAGCAGCATCTGGCCTTGCTCCACGGTTTCTACGCCTTCGGCGATCACGCGGTAGCCGAACGAGCGCGACAGGCCAATCACGCCCTGCACGATGGCCAGGTCGCCGGGGTCGCCCATCATGCCGTGCACAAAGCTCTGGTCGATCTTGAGCGTGTCCATGGGCAGGCGCCGCAGGTAGGTCAGTGACGAGTAGCCGGTGCCGAAGTCGTCCAGCGCCACGGTGAGGCCCAGGGCGCGCAGGGCCGTGAGCGCGGCGGCCACGGCAGCCAAGTCATACAGTGCGGCGCTTTCGGTGATCTCGATCTCCACGAGGTGCGGCGCCACCTGCGGGTGGCGCTGCAGGCATGCGGCCATCCATGCGGCGAAGGCCGGGTGCTGCAGTTGCTGGGCGGCGATGTTGATGCTGACCGGCAGGGGCATGGCCTGCGCCTGCAGCCGCTCCAGCAGCACCAGGGCGGCCTCGATGACCCATTCGCCAAAGCGGATCTCCAGCTCGGTGCCTTCGAGCAGGGGCAGGAATTCGCCCGGCGGCACCACGCCGCGCGCCGGGTGCTGCCAGCGGGCCAGCGCTTCGGCGCCCACCACGGCGCCGCTCTTCATGTCCACCTTGGGCTGCAGGAAGAGGACGAACTGTTCTCCCTCCAGCGCTTCGCGCACGTGGCGGCCCTGCTCGCGCAGCGTGAGCAGCGCACGCTCTTGCGCAGAGTCGAACTGGTGGAACCGGTTGCGGCCGGCCTGCTTGGCGGCGTACATGGCCTGGTCGGCGTGGCGCAGCAGGGTGTCGGCATCGGCATCGTCCTGCGGGAACAGGGTGTAGCCGATGCTGGCGGTGACCACCACGCGCTCGGTTTCCAGCGTGTAAGGCGCAGAGATGCTTTCCATCAGCCGGTGCAGCCGCTCTTCGCAGTCGGCCACCGAAGCCAGCTCGGGCATCAGGATCACGAATTCGTCGCCGCCCAGCCGGGCCACGGTGTCCAGCGCGCGCAGTGCCCGCGTCAGGCGGCCGGCCACCACCACCAGCAGCCGGTCGCCCGCGCCATGGCCCAGGCGGTCGTTCACGGGCTTGAAGCCGTCCAGGTCGAGGTAGGCCACACCCAGCAGGGTGCCCTTGCTGCGCGCCACGGCCATGCTCTCCTGCAGCTTGCGCGCCAGCAGCACGCGGTTGGGCAGGCCCGTCAGCGCGTCATACAGCGCCAGGCGCTGCAGCAGCACCTCCTGCTCGCGCTGGGGCGTCACGTCGATGGACACGCCCAGCATGCGTTCGGGTTGTCCCTCCCCATCGGTGCTCACGATCTTGCCCAGGTTGCGCACCCAGCGCGCGGTGTCGCCCGTGGCGATGCGCCAGGTGACATCGAACGGCGTGGCCGGGCGGGCCGTGTGGCGCGCAAGCTCGGCGGAGATGCGCTCCAGGTCTTCGGGCGCCACGTCGCGTGTCCATTGCATCGGGGGCAGGGGGCCGTCCGTGGGCACCAGGCCGCGCATGGCCTGCCAGCGCGGGTCGCCGGTGATGGTGCCGGTCTGCAGGTTCCAGTCCCACAGCCCCAGCGACGCGGCCGCGATGGTCAGCGACAACAGTTCCTCGCGCTCGCGCACCTGCATCTCGTTGCGCTTGCGGTCGGTGATGTCGTGCACCGAGAACAGCCAGCACGGCTCGCCGTCGAATTCGGTGGCGCGCATGGACTGCAGCACGGTACGGGTGCCGCCACCGCGCACGGTCAGCGTCAGCTCATAGCCGCTGAGCTGGCCGTCCGGGTCGGTCGCGTCCATCATCCGCTGGCGGTCTTCGGCGCTGAAGAGCCCCATTTCGACCGCGGTGCGGCCGATGGCTTCCTCGCGCGAAATGCCCATCATCTCGACCCACGCAGGGTTGATGTCCACGTAGCGGCCGTCCTTGCGGCGCGACAGGCCCATGGGGTAGGGCATGAGGTGGAAGATGCGCGAAAAGCGCTCTTCGGACTGGCGCAGCCGCTGCTCGGCACGCTTGGCTTCGTCGATGTCCTGCATCACGCCGCGCACGTGGGTCACGCGGCCGTTGTCGATCACCGGCTCGCCCATGGCACGCACCCACACCAGCCGCCCGCTGGTGTGCAGCACCTCGATCTCCATGCTCCACTCGCGCCGCTCCAGGATGCTCAGGCGAAGGTTGTTGCGCAGCGGCTCGCGGTAGGCGGGGGCCACATGGCGGTCGATGTAGTCATGCGGCAGGGGCGAGCCCGGAGGCAGTCCGTGGATGTCGAAGCACACGTCCGACCAGTACACCAGGCCCTTGCCGCGCTGGTCTTCCCACGCGCCCAGGCGGGCCAGGCGCCCGGCCTGCTGCAGCAGGCTGTTCAGGGCGCGCAGCTCGTCGCTGGTGCGGTGCGCTTCGGTCATGTCGTTGAAAACGAAGACAAAACAGTTTTCGCCATCCACAAGCACGGAGCGTGCCGACATCAGCCCGGGGATGCGCGTGCCCGCGCGCTGGGCCACCAGCGGCAGGCGGTCCACCTTGCCGTCGCGCCGGAAGGTGGCCAGCAGCCGCTCGCGCTCGTGCTCGGTCGCCCAGATCCTGAGCTCGGTGGACGTGCGCCCGATGACCTGTTCGCGCGCCAGGCCCAGCACTTCGCAGAACGCGGGGTTGATGTCGATGTAGCGGCCGTCCGAGATGCGCGAGATGCCCGCCGGGTCGGGCAGCGTCTGGTAGAAGGTGGTGTACTTGGCCTCCGAGTCGCGCAGTGCGTCTTCCACCTCGCGGTGGGCCGTGATGTCCACGTCCATGCCGATGAGGGCCGTGGGTCGGCCCTGGGCGTCACGCCGCGCCACCGTGCCGCGCGACATCAGCCAGCGCCAGCGGCCTTCGGTGTCCTTCACGCGGAACTCGGCTTCGTAGTTCTCGTCCAGGCCATCCATGGCCAATGCGAGACGGGCGGCGTTGCGTTCGGCGTCCAGCGGGTGGCGCAGCGCATACCAGCGCTGCCACAGGTCGGGCGCCTCTTCGTCGTCGGCCTCTATGCCGAAGGTCTGGTAGAAGCTGCCGTAGCACCGGAACCGGCGTTGCTCCACGTCCCATTCCCACCGCCCGCCACCCAGCGAATCCAGGGCCAGGCGCAGTTGCTGCTCGCGCGACTCGAGCGTGTCGTGCGCCGCCTGCAGGGCCACGGCGGCGTGCGCCTTGGCCGCCAGCAGCTGCCGCCCCGTGCCGAGGATCATGATCCCGGCGCCGTGGTACCACGGCAGTTGCACCAGCCAGTCGGTGACCGAGGCTGGCTGCGCCGCGCCGCCCGACAGCATGTGGCACAGGCTGATCACGGCAGGCAGGCTGATGGCCATGCCGGCCATGGTGAGCCAGGGCTGGTCGGGCCGTTTGGCATCCACCAGCCGCCAAAGCACCGCCAGGGCAAACGCGCCCGCCAGCACGCACAGGGCGGCCGTCCAGTCGGGCGCAGCCCCGGTCCAGCCGAGGGCCAGCAGGGCAATGCCCGCCGTCACCAGCGCCGACAGCGGCCCGAAATACAGGCCCACGAACGCCGTGGCCGTGGGGTAGGCCACCACGCCGAGCTGCGGTGCATTGAGCGTGAGCACCAGCAGTATCAGGGCCGACACCGCCCCGCCCAGCAGCCCCACCAGCAGCTGCGTGGGCAGCGACGGACGCAGCAGCTCCCTGGGCGGCAGATGCGCCAGCGCCAGCACCATGAGAATCAGCAGGCCACCGGCCAGCAGCGCGTTATGGGCCATCGACAGCAGGGTGGAGGATGGCGGACGGGGGCGCGGACAAAGGCGGTGACGAGCGCGGTGTTGCCGTTGCAGCGCTGTGGTGGCAGGGGGCGGTGGCCGCACCCAAGGCAGCCCGAGGCGCTGTGAAACCCGCCCCCCAGGGCGGCTGAGTGGCCTCGGTGAGGGGGTGAACCGGCGCTGAATCCATGCGCCGAGTTTAGGTCCTCTGCACAGGGGCGGCGCGGGCGCGCGCCATACTGACAAGTCCCGTTGACAACATCGTGCCGCAGACGATCACCGCCGCGCAGCCCACCATCCAGGGCGTGATGGTTTCGCCCAGGAACAGCGATCCGTACAGCACGGCAAACACGGGCGTGATGAACGTGACGGCCAGCGCACGGCTGGGCCCCGTGTGCGCGATGAGCCGAAAGAACAGGATGTAGGCAATGCCGGTGCACAGCACCGCAATGGCCACGACGGCGCCCCAGGCGCGCGGACCCGGCATCTGCGCCGGCCACAGCCAGAGGGTGGGCAGGGCCAGGCCGAGCGCGGCGCCCAACTGGCTGCCGGTGGCGGTGGCCAGCGGCGGCACGCCCGTGAGGTGGCGGCGCGTGAAGCTCGCTGCGATCGCATAGAACGCAGATGCCAGCAGGCAGGCGCCAATGGCCCAGTGCGCGCTGTCGGTCTTGAAGCCCGTGCCGGCGGGTGCCCGCCAGGCCAGCAGGGCCACGCCCACGAAGCCCAGGGCCAGGCCCGCCCAGCGCAGGCGGTTGATGCGGTCGCCCAGCCAGATCCAGGCCACCAGCGCGCCGAACAGGGGCACGGTGGCGTTGAGGATGGAGGAGAGCCCCGTCTGTATGTGCAGCACCGCCCACGAAAACAGCGCGAACGGGATGGCGGAATTGATGACGCCTGCAAACATGATGGGCCGCCAGTGCGCCTTGAAAGCGGCGTAGTGGCCCTGGCGCAGCATGATGGGCCACAGGAACACGGTGGCCAGTGCCACGCGCAGCCCGGCCGTGGGCAGCGGACCAAACTCGGACGCGCCCAGCCGCATGAACATGAAGGATGCGCCCCACAGCGCGGCCAGCAGAACGAATTCGCCGATCCAGGTGGGGGCGGGGTGGTGGGAAACGGTGGCGGGGGTGCTCATTGAATTCCTTGGGTAGCGGCTGCGAGGGGGGTGCGCGCGCAGAGGGGCGCATTCTCCAGGGTCAGCAAGGCCCTTTTGCGGTCAAGGCCACCGGCATAGCCGGTCAGGCTGCCGTCGGTGCCCACCACGCGGTGGCAGGGCACGACCACGCTGAGCGGGTTGCGCCCCACGGCCGCGCCCAGCGCGCGCACGGCGCGGGGGCAGCCCAGCTGGCGGCTCAATGCGCCGTAGCTGGTGGTGGCACCGTGGCCGATGGCCAGCAGGCCGCGCCACACGCTCTGCTGAAAGGCCGTGCCGCCCGACAGGTCCAGCGGCAGGTCGACGAACGTGCTGCGCTGTCCGGTCAGGTACTGCTGCAATTGCAGCGCGGCGGCCCGCAGCACCGGGTGCGCGGGGGCCTGCGGCCAGGCGCGCACGCCGTAGAGGCGCTCGGCCGGTTCGTGGCACTGGCCCTCGAACCAGACGCCGCACAACCCGGCAGGCGACGCGGCCAGGCGCACGGGGCCCAATGCGCTGCCGGTGGAGAGCTGAACGGTGTGGGGGTGGAACTGCATCACTGGAATCCGTCTGGATGGGAAAAAATTGAATAAAAATCGCCTTCAGCGCTTTATGGATAAGGGCTTGCAGCTATGTTTTTGATAGTTCCTGGGGGTGCACGGCACCGGCCGACCAGGCGCGCAGCACGGCGTAGCTGCGCCAGGGCCGCCAGGCCTGCGACGCCTCGGCGGCGGCGCGCGCGGGGTTCTTGAGGCCCGACACACCCAGCGCCTTGTGCAGCGCCACGTCCCCGGCCGGAAACGCGTCGGGCCAGCGCAGCACGCGCATGGCGATGTACTGCGCGGTCCAGTCGCCAATGCCGGGCAGCGCGCACAGGGCGGCGGTGGTGTGCCCCACATCGGCGCCCGGGTGCAGGGCCAGCGTGCCGCCATCCACCGCGCGCGCCAGCGCCACGATGGCGGCTTGCCGCTGGCGCACGATGCCGAGCTGCCCCAGCGTGTCGCCGCTGGCCGCGGCCAGCGTGGCCGGTGTGGGGAACAGGCGGTTCAGCGTGGGCCACGGGGTGGCCAGGGGCTCGCCCAGGCGTTCCACCAGGCGCTGGCCCAGGGTGCGTGCTGCCGCCACGGTGATCTGCTGGCCCAGCACGGCACGCACGGCCAGTTCAAAGCCGTCGAACGCGCCGGGCACGCGCAAGCCGTCGCCGTCCGGAAAGTGCGGGTGCAGCACGGCGTTGATGGCGGCAGGGTCGGCGTCCAGGTCGAGCATGGCGCGCACGCGGCGGATCACCAGGGGCAGCACGGGGTAGAGGCTGTCGCTGGTCTGCAGCAGCACCTGGTGGCGCGCCAGGTCAAAACGCGCGCTGAGCCAGCCCGTGGTCTCCTGCGCAAGCCCGGTGCAGGCCGCAGACAGGCGCACGGTGCGCCGCAGCGTGGCCTCCTGGGGCAGCACCCACTCCACCCCGTGAAACTGCCGCCGCTCGAAGAACGCGAGCAGGGCGGCTGCATCCAGCGGCGGCCGCCACCCCAGGCGCAGGGTGTTGGCACCGTGCATTCCAGCGGCCGCGCCGCTGCGCCGCAGCTGCGTGGGGTTGAGCCCGTAGTGCTGCGAAAACGCGGCATTGAACCTGCGCACGCTGGCAAAGCCGCTGGCCAGCGCCACCTGGGTCACGGGCAGCAGGGTGTCGGTCAGCAGCTGCTTGGCCGTCAGCAGGCGCCGGGTCTGCAGATACTGCAAGGGCGACACGCCCAGCGCTGCCTCAAAGATGCGGCGCAGGTGCCGGTCGCTCACCCCCAGGCGCTGGGCCAGGCGGGCCACGGTGGGGCCCTCGCCCGGTGTGGCCGCGCCGGGCCACAGGTCGGGCGCATCCAGCAACCGCACCGCCTGCTGCACCAAAATGCCGCTGGCGTCCTGCACCGACCACACCACCGCGCCCGGTGCCAGTTCCGGTCGGCAGCGCAGGCAGGGCCGAAACCCCGCCAGCTCGGCCTGGGCCGCCAGCGCGAAGAAGCGGCAGTTCTCCCGCCGTGGCGCACGCACCGCGCACACCGGGCGGCAATAGATGCCGGTGGAGGTCACGCCCGTGAAGAACTGCCCGTCAAACCGCGCGTCGCGCGCCAGCACGGCCAGGTAGCGGCCCTCGTCCGCAGCGGCTTCGGCAGCGATGGCAGCGGTGGGAGCAACAGGCTGCGTCGGAGAGGTCATGGCGCCGATGATAGGAGCCCGACGCGCCAGGACTGGCCGTTTTCGGACCTGTGCCTGAGCGGCCATGCGGCGTTGGCCGACACGGGCGCCACCAGCGCGCACCTACAATTTGGCGGCTTCGGCCAGCCCCTGTGCGCCCCCCTGCGGCCACCCCTCGTGCCCGCACCTCCTCCTTGAAAGGCTCCTCTCCGTGCAAGTGACTCCCGCCATCTTCAAAGCCTATGACATCCGCGGCATCGTGCCGAGCACGCTCACCGAGGATGTGGCCCGCGCACTGGGCCGCGCGTTCGGCACGGCTGCCCGTGCCGAGGGGCAGGGCACCGTGGCCGTGGGGCGCGACGGCCGCCTGTCGGGGCCCGCGCTGTCGGCGGCGCTCATCGCAGGGCTGGTGGACGCGGGCCTGGAAGTCATCGACGTGGGCATGGTGACCACGCCGATGCTGTACTTTGCAGCCAGCACACTGTGCACCAGTGGCATCCAGGTCACGGGCAGCCACAACCCGCGCGACTACAACGGCTTCAAGATGGTGCTGAACGGCCGCGCCATCTACGGTGACGACATCCAGGCCCTGCGCCGCACCATGGAACAGGAAAGCTGGCAGCTGGCGCCCGGCGGCTCGGTGCGCAGCGCCGACGTGCTGCCGGCGTACACCGAGCGCATCGTGGGCGACATCCGCCTGGCCCGGCCCATGAAGATCGTGGTGGACTGCGGCAATGGCGTCGCAGGCGCATCGGCCCCGGGCATCTTCCGCGCCCTGGGCTGCGAGGTGGTCGAGCTGTTCTCCGAGGTGGATGGCAACTTTCCCAATCACCATCCCGACCCGAGCAAGCCCGAAAACCTGCGTGACCTGATCGACGCCCTGCAAACCAGCGGCGCCGAGCTGGGCTTGGCGTTTGACGGCGACGGCGACCGCCTGGGCATCGTCACCCAGGACGGCCACAACATCTTCCCGGACCGGCAGATGATGCTGTTTGCGCAGGATGTGCTCAGCCGTGTGCCGGGCGGCGAGATCATCTTCGACGTGAAGTGCACCCAGCGCCTGGCCCCGGCCATCACGGCCGCAGGCGGCGTGCCCGTGATGTACAAGACCGGCCACTCGCTCATCAAGGCCCGCATGAAGGAGACCAATTCCCCCCTGGGTGGCGAGATGAGCGGCCACATCTTCTTCAAGGAGCGCTGGTACGGCTTTGACGACGGCACCTATGCCGGCTGCCGCCTGCTGGAGATCGCAAGCCGCAGCAGCGACCCGAGCGCGCTGCTGAACGCGCTGCCCACCAGCCATTCCACCCCCGAGCTGAACGTGGCCTGCGCCGAAGGCGAACCCCACCGCCTGACGGCCGAGCTGCAGGCCCTGGCCGCCGACGCCTTTGCCGCGCCCGCCGCCATCAACACCATCGACGGCCTGCGCGTGGACTGGCCCGACGGTTTCGGCCTGATCCGCGCGAGCAACACCACGCCCGTGCTGGTGCTGCGCTTTGAGGGCCACACGCCCGAGGCGCTGGCCCGCATCGAGGCGGCCATGCTGGCGCTGCTGCACCGCGTGAAGCCGGACGCGCACGTGGGGGCGGCCAGCCACTGAGAGGCTGAGAGTCCCGGCCCACTGCGCCGTCGGGAAAGCAGGCAGGCACAATCCGGCCTGCTTTTTCTTTTGCGCCATCTCTTTTTTCCTTCGCTGTCCGGCATGTCCCTTCCTGCCTCTCCGCTGCGCGTCGCCGCAGCCCAATGTCCTGCAGCGCCTGGCGATGTGCAGCGCAACCTGCAGACGCACCTGCGCTTTGTGCACGCTGCCGCGCGGCTCGGCGTGCAAGTGCTGCTGTTCCCCGAGCTGTCGTTGATGGGCTATGAGCCCGACCTGCTGGCCGCCCACGTGATGGACCCCAGCCACCCCGCGCTGCAGGCCTTGCAGCAGGCGGCCCGCGACCACCGCATGGCCCTGGTGGTGGGCGGCCCGGCGGCGCCGCTTGCGGCGGGGGCACACCCCGCGATCGGCGCGTGGATGCTGGAGGCCGACGGAAGGGTGGCCCTGTACCGCAAGCGCCACCTGCATACCAGCGAAGAATGCTTTGCCAGCCCGGGTGCCGACGACGCCCTGGTCCTGCCCCTGGCGGGCGAGCCTGTGGGCCTGGCGGTGTGTGCCGACCTGACCCATGCCGCGCATGCCCAGGCCGCGCGCGCCGCTGGCGCCACGCTGTACGCGGCGGGTGCGCTGATCTCCGCCAATGGCTACCCCGCCGAATCCGCCCTGCTGCAAGGCTATGCGCGCGACCACGGCATGGCCGTGCTGCTGGCCAACTACAGCGGCCCTTCAGGGGGCTACGTAAGCGCGGGCCGCAGTGCCTTCTGGGCACCCGGTGGCCGGTGCGTGGCCGCCGCGCCGGACGATGCGCCCGGTGTGGTGTGGGCCCAGCGCAGCAGCCAGGACGAGTGGACGGGCGGCGTTCTGGGCGTGGCCCTTTCGGCATGAGCGCTGCACCCGCATGAACGCCACACGGGCCTTGTACTCGCTGCTGACCTGGTGCGCCCAGCCGCTGCTGCGCCGCAAGCTGCGGCGCCGCGCCGCGGCCGAGCCCGGCTATGCCCATGCCGTGGGCGAGCGCTTCGGGCGCTATCCACCCCCTGTGGACAGCCTGGTGCCCCACAGCACCACCGACCCGCTGGCGCGCTTTGTGTGGATCCATGCCGTCTCCCTGGGCGAAACCCGTGCCGCCGCCATCCTGCTGGCGCAGTTGCGCCAGCAACTGCCCGGCATGCGCCTGCTGCTGACCCATGGCACGGCCACCGGCCGCGCCGAGGGCGAGAAGCTGCTGCTGCCCGGCGACATGCAGGTGTGGCAGCCCTGGGACACGCCCGGCGCGGTGGCCCGGTTTCTGCGCAAGTTCCGCCCGGCCATCGGCATCCTGATGGAGACCGAGGTGTGGCCCAACCTGGTGGCGGGGTGCCGCGAGCGCGGTGTGCCGCTGGTGCTGGCCAACGCGCGCTTCAATGCCAGGTCGCTGGGCCGTGCGCTGCGGCTGGCGCCGCTGGCGAAGCCGGCCTATGCGGGCCTCACAGCCGCCTGGGCGCAGACCGACGACGACGCCGGGCGCCTGCGCGCTGTGGGCGCTCCGGTGCGCGGCGTGTTTGGCAACCTCAAGTTCGACGTGGTGCCCGACCCCGCCCAGATCGAACAAGGCCGCCAATGGCGTGCCCGGCTGGCGCGCCCCGTGGTGCTGCTGGCCAGCAGCCGCGAGGGCGAAGAGGCCTTGTGGCTTGAAAATTTCAGGAAAAAAATGGCTTCCGCGCTTACCAGTAAAGCGCCGACAGCTATCAATAGTGAAGCAGATGGCGCTGCAGCGCCGCTGGCCGGCGTGCAGTGGCTCATCGTGCCCCGACACCCCCAGCGCTTTGACGAGGTGCACCAGTTGCTGCAGCAAGCGGGGCTTTCGGTGTCGCGCCGCAGCAGCTGGGCCGTGCAGCCCGATGCGGCCGATGTGTGGTTGGGAGACTCGCTGGGCGAGATGGCGTTGTATTACGGCCTGGCCGACGCCGCCCTGCTGGGTGGCAGCTTTGCGCCGCTGGGCGGGCAGAACCTGATCGAAGCGGCGGCCTGCGGCTGCCCGGTGGTGCTGGGCCCGCACACCTTCAACTTTGCCGAAGCCGCAGAGCTGGCCTGCGCCGCCGGCGCGGCGCAGCGGGTGCCCGACATGGCAGTGGGGCTGGAGGAGGCCGTGCGGCTGGTGTCAGACCCCGCCGCACAGCTGGCCGCCAGCGAGCGGGCCACCCGGTTTGCAGCGGCCCACCGGGGTGCGGCAGCGGCCACGGCCCGGGCGGTGCTGGACGTGCTGACGCGTCAGCAGCCGTAGCCCGACCGCAAGGTTGGGCTCGCGGCCAAGCTCAAGGCCGCGCCAGCAGCGCGTTGATGGCCTCGATGTCCTGCTGCGTGAGGGTGCCCGCCGCCTGACGCAGCTTGAGCGTGCCCAGCAGCACGTTGTAGCGGGCCACGGCCAGGTCGCGCTTGGTCTGGAACAGCTGGCTTTGTGCATTGAGCACGTCGATGTTGATGCGCACGCCCACCTGGTAGCCCAGCTTGTTCGCGTCCAGCGCGCTCTGGCTCGATGCCTCTGCGGCCTGCAGCGCCTGCACCTGGCCCTGGCCGGACTGCACGCCGAAGAAGGCGCTGCGCGTGGCCTGCGCCACGTTGCGCCGGGTGGTCTCCAGGTCGGCAGCGGCCTTTTCCTCCAGCGCCAGGGTTTCCTTGATGCGGTTTTGCACCGCGAAACCGGCAAACAGCGGCAAATTGAAGGCCACGCCCACGCTGGCGCTGTTGGTGCGGCTGTTCACGCCGGGCGACGAAATAGTGCCGTGCGGGTTGCGGGTGACGTTATAGCCGGCCTGCAGGTCCACCGTGGGCAGATGCCCGGTCTCGGCCTTTTTGGTTTCGAGCCGCGCAATGTCGAGCGCCACCTGGGCCTGGCGCACGCCGGGTTGCAGCTCGCGGGCCGTGTCCACCCAGGTGTTCACGTTGTCGGGCTGCACGGTGGGCAGGCTCACGGGCAGGGCCAGTGGCCGGGGCTGGGTGCCGGTGATGCCCACCAGCTGGTCCAGCGCCAGCCGTTTCACGCGCAGGTCGTTCTCGGCCGCAATCTCCTGCGCGATCACCAGGTCGTAGCGGGCCTGGGCCTCGCGCGAGTCCGTCACCGTGGTGGTGCCGACCTCGAAGTTGCGCTTGGCGGCCGCCAGCTGTTCAGACACGGCTGCCTTCTGGGCCTGCACGAAGGTGAGCGTGTCCTGCGCGGCAAGTACGTCGAAATAGGCCTGGCTCACGCGCACCAGCAGGTCTTGCGTGGCCGCATCCAGCTGGGCCTGGGCCACGTCCACGCCGCGCTCGCCCTGCTGCAGGGTGATGCGGTTGGCGGGGCGAAACAGCGGCTGCGAGGCCTGCACGCCCACGGTCTGCTGCGTGCCGGTGTTCTCCACGGGCGGGCGGCTCAGCTCCACATTGGCGCGCGACAGGCCCGCCGTGAGTCCTGCGGTGGGCAGCAGGCCGGCGCGGGCCTGGTCGGCGCGGCGGCCGGCGGCGTCGAGCTGTGCGCGCGCGGACTGCCAGGCGGTGTCGTAGGTGCGGGCCGATTCCACCATTTCCAGCAGGCTCTGCGCCTGTGCGGGGGCGGCCAGCACGGCGCCCAGTGCCATGGTCAGAAGCGGCAGGGAGAAAGGCCGGAACGGGGTCATGAATGTCCTTCGGAAGGGGCTGCGGATGAGGGGAAAGCGGGGCGGGCAGGCACCGGCCTTTACACAGGCCATGCGCGACTCAACTCAATAGCGGGGCACGCCGGGGTCGCTTTCATGCGACCAGGCGTCGATGCCGCCGGAGATGTTGGCCAGATGCTCAAAACCGTTGTGCTGCAGGAACGCGGCCACCCGCAGGCTGCGTGCGCCGTGGTGGCACAGGCAGGCGATGGGGCGGGCGGGGTCCAGCTCATCCAGCCGCGTGGGCAGCTCGCCCATGGGGATGGCCACGAGGTCAAAACCCTCAGCGCGCACGCTGGCGGTCTGCAGCTCCCAGGGTTCGCGCACGTCCAGCACCAGGGGCCGGCTGCCTGCGGGCGCAGTGGCAAACCAGGCAGACAGCTCGGCGGGGCGGACGTGATCGATCATGCAGAACTCCGAAGGGCGAGACGAAAAATCAGAAGGTGAAGCCCGAAGGCTCGGGGAAGTGCGCGAGGCGCGGCGCGATGGTGTCCCAGGGCGAGGTGGTCTCGAACCGGTCGCCCGTGCGGCGCGTGACGGTGAAGCGCATGACGGGGTCATTGCCCACGATGGCGCCCAGGCGGCCACCGTCCTTGAGCAACGCCAGCAGGCTGTCGGGCACCTCGGCCACGGAGCCGCTGAGCAGGATCACGTCGAAGGGGCCGTCGGCAATGCCCACGTCGCGCGCACCATCGGCCTGGCGCACCTCGGCGTTCTGCACGCCGGCGTCGCGCAGGTTTTCGCGGGCCATTTCTGCCAGCTCGGGGTGGATTTCGAGCGACACCACCTGGTGGGCGCGGTGGGCCAGCAGTGCGGCCATGTAACCCGAGCCTGCGCCGATCTCGAGCACGCGGTCGGTGGGCAGAACCTGCAGGTCCTGCAGCATGCGGGCCTCGACGCGGGGCTGCAGCATGCTGTGGCCGCGGCGCACGGCTTCTTCGGCATCGGTGCCCAGCAAGGGCACCTCGATGTCCATGAACGCCATGCTGCGGTAGGCCGGGGGCACGAAGTCCTCGCGGCGCACCACGGCCAGAAGGTCCAGCACATCGGCGTCGAGCACGTTCCAGGGGCGGATCTGCTGCTCGATCATGTTGTAGCGGGCCTGGGCGACGGGGTCGCTGGTGTTGGCGAGGGTGTTCAGGGGCAGGTTCATGGAATTTCTCCCGGGGAGGGCGTGGGTCAGGACAAACCCTCGATTTTAGGGGGCGTTGCGTGTGCCGACCCGAACTTGCGGCGCGCCCAGGCGGCCAGGTCGTCCATGTAGCAATACACCACGGGCACCACCACCAGGGTGAGCAGCGATGACGTGATGACCCCGCCGATCACCGCCTGCCCCATGGGGGCGCGCTGCTCCGAGCCTTCCGACAGCGCAAACGCCAGCGGCACCATGCCGAAGATCATGGCCAGCGTGGTCATGAGGATGGGGCGCAGCCGGACGCGCGCCGCCAGCAGCAGGGCGTCGGCGCGGGGCAGGCCGGGCACCATGCGGCCCTCGTCGTCCAGGTGTTCCTCGCGGGCGCGGATGGCAAAGTCCACCAGCAGGATGGCGTTTTTGGTGACCAGCCCCATCAGCATCACCACGCCGATGATGGAGAACATCGACAGCGTGGAGCCGAACATCAGCAGCGCCAGCACCACGCCGATCAGCGTGAGCGGCAGCGAGGTCATGAGCGCGAGCGGCTGCAGGAAGCTCTTGAACTGGCTCGCCAGGATCATGTAGATGAAGATGATGGCCATGGCCAGCGCCGAGATGGCGTAGCCAAACGATTCGGCCATGTTCTTGGTCGAGCCGCCAAACTGGTAACGGTAGCCGGGCGGGAAGGCCACGGTGTCCAGCGCCTTCTTGATGTCGTTCGACACCTCGCCCGCAGAGCGCCGCGCCACGTTGGCGTTCACGGCCACTTCGCGGGTCAGGTCGCGTCGGTTGATCTGGTTGGCGCCGGTGGACTCGGTCACCGTGGCCACTTGGTTCAGGCGCACGATGCGCGTGCTGCCGTCGGCGCCCGTGAGCGAGAACGGCAGGCGCTCCAGGTCCTGCGGCGCCGTGCGGGCCTCGGGTGCGAGGCGCACGTTCACGTCGTAGGTCTGGTCGTCGGGCGCGCGCCAGTTGCCCACCGTGCTGCCTGCCACCAGCGTGCGCAGCGACGCCGCCATGGGCGCCACCGACAGGCCCAGGTCCGACGCCACGTCGCGCTTCACTTCCAGCGCGATCACCGGCTTGTTGGGCTTGAGGCTGGTGTCCAGGTCCACCAGGCCGGGGATGTCGCGGATCTTTTCGGTGACCACCTGGGTCAGGCGCTCCAGCTCCTGCAGGTCCGGGCCCTGCAGCGAGAACTCCACCTGCTTTTGGCCGCCCACGGCGTCCAGCAGTCCCACATGGGTGATGGTGATGCCGGGCACGGTCTTCAGGCGTTCGCGCAGCACGTCGGACATCTGGTCCACGCTGCGGCTGCGGTCCTTGCGGTCCACCAGGCGCACGTAGATATTGGCGTAGATCTTGCCCTGGGCGCTGCCGGTGTTGATGGTGGCCAGGGTGTAGCGCACCTCGGGCATCTCGCGCAGGATGCCTTCCACCTGCTTCGCCTTGGCCTCGGTGGCCTCCAGCGACGAGCCCACGGGGGTGTAGAAATTGAGGCTGGTCTCGGAAAAATCGGCCTTGGGCACGAATTCGGTGCCCAGCAGTGGCACCATGAAGATGCTCAGCACAAAGATGGCCAGCGCGATGCCCATGGTGGCCAGCTTGTGCACCAGTGACCACCGCAGGATGTGCTGGTAGCCCTCGGCCAGCGAATCTGTGGCGCGGTCGAACCAGCCGGTCACGCGCCCGACGGTCTTGTCGTAGAAGGTGACGGGCTGGGTGCGCTGCCCGTGCGCGTGGATGCTCGGGTCATGCCACACGCTCGACAGCATGGGGTCGAGCGTGAAGCTCACGAACATCGAGATCATCACCGCCGCCACGATGGTGATGCCGAATTCGTGGAAAAACTTGCCGATGATGCCGCCCATGAAGCCGATGGGCATGAACACCGCCACGATGGACAGCGTGGTGGCCAGCACCGCGAGGCCGATCTCCTGCGTACCGTCCATGGCGGCAGCGTAGGCGCCCTTGCCCATCTGCACGTGGCGCACGATGTTCTCGCGCACCACGATGGCGTCGTCGATCAACAGGCCCACGCACAGGCTCAGCGCCATCAGCGTGATCATGTTGATGGTGAAGCCGAACATGTTCATGAACAAAAAGGTGCCGATCAGCGCGATGGGCAGGGTGAGCCCCGTGATGACGGTGGAGCGCCAGGAGTTCAGGAACAAAAACACGATGAGCACCGTGAGCACCGCGCCTTCGATCAGCGTCTGGCGCACGTTGTTCACCGCCACGCGGATGGGGCGCGAGCTGTCGCCGATGGTTTCGAGCCGCACGCCCGGGGGCAGCTGGTTCTTCAGCTCGGCCACGGCCGCGTTCAGGCCGTCCACCACCTCGATGGTGTTCTCGCCCTGCGACTTCTGCACCGACAGCAGCAGCGTGCGCTGGCCGTTGTAGAGGGCCAGGCTTTCCACCTCTTGCGCACCGTCGTTCACGCGGGCGACCTGGTCCAGGCGCACCGGGGCCCCGTTCTTGCGGGCGACGATGATGCGGCCGAAGTCCTCGGGACGCTGCATGCGTGCGTCGATCTGCACCACACGCTCCTGCGCCAGCGAGCGGATCGCGCCCACGGGCAGGTCCTGGTTTTCGCTGCGCACGGCTTGCGCGACCTGGTCGGGCGTGACGCCGAAGGCTTCGAGCGCCTGCGGGTTCAGATAGATGTTGATCTCGCGCTTGGTGGCACCCACCAGGTTCACGGCGCCCACGCCGCGCACGTTCTCCAGTCGTTTTTTCAGCACCTGCTCGGACCAGGTGGTCAGCTCGACAGCGCTGCGGCCGGAGTCCGCTTCGGGCAGTACGGCCAGCGACCAGACGGCGCGGCTCGCGGGGTCAAAGCGCAGCACGCGCGGCTCCTTGACTTCGGTGCGCAGGGTGGGGCGCACGGTGGCCACCTTCTCGCGCACGTCCTCGGCGGCCTTGCGGCCGTCGATGTGCAGCTGGAACTCGATGATGACGACGGCCGTGCCCTCATAGCTGCGCGAGGTGAGGGCGTTGATACCGGCAATCGAATTGACGCCTTCCTCGATTTTCTTGGTGACCTCGCTCTCCACGATCTCGGGCGAGGCACCCGGGTAGTCCACGGTGACCACCACGACGGGGAAATCGATGTTGGGAAACTGATCGACCTTGAGGCGCTGGTACGAAAACAGGCCGAGCACGACGATGGCAAGCATCACCATCGTGGCGAACACGGGGTTCTTCAGGCTGACTTGGGTGAACCACATGGCGCGGTCAGGGCTTGGCGGCCGATGCTGCCGCACTGGCGGCGGGGCGCGCTGCGACTGCGGCCCCGGCGGCCACGGCAGTGCCTTCACGCAACGGGCCGATGCGCCCGGCAATGGCCTGGGTGCCCGCAGGCGCTCCTTCCACGGCCACCAGCGTCTGGCCGTCTGCCACCGTGCGCAGGCCCAGCTTCACGGGCACATGGGCCACACGGCCGTCTTGCACGGCCTGCAGGTACGGGGTGGGCTTATCGGTGCGCACGGCGTCCAGCGGCACCGCCAGCACCTCGGCGCGGCCGGTGGCCAGCGTGCCTTGCACAAACAGCCCCTGGCGCAGGGCTGCAGCGCCCGCCGGCTGTTCGATGCGCAGAAACACGGGCACGGTGCGGCTGCCGGCCTGGGCGCTCGGGCTGATGCGGGCCACGGTGGCGGTCACGGGCGCGGGGACGCCCTCGATCGACAGCTGCGCCGTCTGGCCCACGCGCACGGCCACGGAATCGGCCGGGGTGATCAGCGCTTCAAGCTCCAGGCGCGACAGGTCGACCACCTCGACGATGCGTGCGTCGACCGACACGCGCTCGCCTGGCTGGGCCAGGCGCTGCGCCACCTGTCCGCTGATGGGACTCCTGAGCACCGTGTCCTCCAGCGCCTTGCGCGCCACGTCTGCGGCCGCCACGGCGGCCTGGTAGGTGGACTGCGCCGCTTCGAGGCTGGCCTGGGAGGTGACCAGCGCCGTGGGCGAAATGAATCCCTGGTCCACCAGGGCGCGGTTGTTGGTGTACTGGCGCTGATTGATGTCCACCTGCGATTTGGCCGCATCGGCCTGCTGCTGTGCCTGGCGCAGCCGGGCCCGTGCCTCGGTGGGGTCGATGCGGGCGATCTCCTGGCCTGCCTTCACGGGGTCGCCTTCGCGCAGGGTCAGCCCCTGCAGTTCACCGCCCACCCGGGCCTTGACCATGGCGGTTTCGACCGCGCGCAGCGACCCGGAAACCGGCACCCCCAGGTTCAGCGTGCGCTGTTGCACCGTCACCAGTTCGTCGGCCGCCAGTTGCAGCGGTGCGGCGGCCGCAGCGCGGGCTGCAGAGGCCGCCTGGGCCTGCTGTGCCTGCCGCGCCGCCATGGCACGCCACACGCCAGCGCCCAGCGCTGCCAGCACGGCGGCAGCCACCACCCAGGAGATCCAGCGTTTCATGGTGTTCAGAGCGAAGAAGAAGAAAGAGGGGGGGGAGAAGAAGGGGAAAGCGGCGATGCGGGCACGACGCCGGTCCCGTGCGGTGCGGCGCACAGGCCGTGCAGCAGGGCTTCCAGATGTGCGGCGATGTATTTCTCCGGCACGAACCCGGCGCCCTCGGGCACGCAGGCGCCCACCGAGTGCTTCCACATCATCAGGAAAATCATGGGCGCCACCACCACATAGGCGACATGGGTCAGATCGAGGGCGCGGAACTCGCCGCTGTCGATGCCGCGCTGCAGGATGCGGCGCAGCAGCGCCTGCGCGGGCTGGATCACCTCGTGCTGGTAGAACAGCGTGAGTTCGGGGAAATTCTGGGCCTCGCTGATCATCAGCTTGGTGATGCCCGACGCCTTGGTGCAGCCGATGCGCTCCCACCACACTTTGTAGCAGTAGCGCAGCAGGTCGCTGGCGCTGCCTTCGAAGCTCTCCAGCTCGTCATTCCATTCGGCAAAGCGGCCGGCGATGTTTTCGCGCACCACCGCCTTGAACAGCTCTTCCTTGCTGGGAAAGTACAGAAACAAGGTGCCCTTGGACACGCCGGCGCGCGATGCCACTTCGTCCACGCGCGTGGCAGCAAAGCCCTTCTCGACAAAAAGCTCCAGCGCCGCTTCCAGCAGCTCGCCGGGGCGCGCTTCCTTGCGCCGCTCGCGCTTGGAGGCGGCCGCAGCGCCCGTCGGAACGGTGGAGGAGGGGGGTGGGGCAGAGGAAGGCAACGCGGGTGTTCTTAATGACTGACCGGTTAGTAATGTAGTCAATGTGCCGAACAGCGTCAACGGTGCGTCTGGCGTCTACCGAAAAATACCCCTCAGCGTCGTCGCTGCGAGGCGTGGCAATTCGCAGATAGTCCGCTTTGGCACGAGGGTTGCTTCAGGTGGCAGGTCCGCCGCGCTGAAATCGGACGCATTGCAAATGTCTACCCCACAACGAACATTTGCCCTTAAATGTCTTATTGACAGGACATTAGAACTATTTCTACTATGACCGCCATGTCTGCCAAGAACCTGCCGCTGCCCAAGTACCACCAGATCTATCTGGTGCTGCGCGAGCAGCTGCAGGAGGGGCAGTTTGCCGATGGCCTTCCCGGTGAGCTGGCGTTGATGCAGCAGTTCGCTGTGGCGCGTGTGACGGTGCGGCGGGCGCTGGAGTTGCTGGAAGGCGAGGGCATGATTTCGCGCGAGCCCGGCAGAGGCACTCGGCCATTGGCGCCAGCGGCGGCACCGGCCACCGTGGACGGTACCGACGGGCAAGGCAGCCGCGCCCGTTTGACCGGACTGCTGGAGAACCTGGTCAGCATGGGTCTGCGCACTTCGGTAAAGGTGCTGGATGTAGATACCGTGACGGCATCCCGTGCGGTGGCTGACGCGTTGCAGCTCGCTGTGGGCGATTCCGTGCAGAAAGCGGTACGCGTGCGCAGCACCAAGGAAGGGCCACTGTCCCACATCACCACCTATGTGCCCGCTGAAATCGCCCGCCAGTTCGGGCGGCGTGAACTGGCACGCAAACCCATCCTGTTGCTGCTGGAAGAGTCCGGCGTGAAGGTCGGTCGCGCGCACCAAACCATTTCGGCCAAACTGGCCGATGCCGTGGTGGCGCGGCACCTTGATGTCTCGGTGGGCTCTGCACTGCTGGCGGTACGCCGTCTGATCTATGACGACCAGGAGCGCCCCGTGCAATGGCTGCACGGCCTGTACCGGCCGGACCGCTACGAATACGAAATGCAGCTGTCCCGCGTGGGCAGCATCGACGCCAAGGTCTGGGTCAGCAAAGAGCTCTCCGCCCAGTTCCACTGAATTCCTTCCCCACCTCAACCCAACCTACCTGACAGGAGAATGCCCATGAGTACTCGCCGCCATTTCATGACCCAGTCGGCCGCCGCCGCGTCGGCACTGGCCTTCCCCCTGGTGGGCGGCGCGCAGGCCAGGTCCGTCAAGGTGGGGGTGCTGCACCCCGTGACGGGTGCACTGGCCTATTCGGGCCAGCAGTGCCGCGAAGGCGCGATGATGGCCATCGAAGACATCAACAAGGCGGGCGGCATCAAGGCGCTCGGTGGCGCGAAGATCGAACCGCTGCTGGGCGACGCGCAGTCCCAGCCCCAGGCAGGCGCGGCCGAAGTCGAGAAGATGAATGAAGCGGGCGTGTCGGCCGTCGTGGGTGCCTTTGCTTCAGCCATCTGCCTGGCCACCACCCAGGCTGCTGCCAAATACAACCTGCCGCACATCGTGGATGTGGGGGTGGCAGACCAGATCGTCGAACGCGGGCTGAAAAACACATTCCGCTTCGGCCCCGGATACAGAAAATGCGCCGAGACGGCCGTGGCCAATCTGCACGTGCTGAACACCGCCGCCGGCAAGCCGGCCAAGACGGTGATGATCATTCACGAGGAATCGTTGTTCGGCACCGGCACGGCGCAACTGCTGGCGCGCGAGCTGCCGGGCTATGGCTACGAGGTCAAGGAGATCGTCAAGCACGCCAACCCCACGCGCGACTTCAACAACATCGTGTTGCGCATGAAGGCGATCAACCCCGACATCGTCATCCCCGCCAACTACTACAACGAGTACGCGTTGCTGGTGCGCACCATGCAGCAGCAGAAGGTCACGCCCAAGGCCATCTATTCGGTGCTGGGCGGTGCGGCGTCGAGTTACAAGTTCGTCAAGGAGTTCCCGGACGCGGCCAACGGCATCATCGACTGCAACCACTGGTTCAACCCCAAGGACAAGCGCGCACAAGACCTGAAGAAGCGGGTGGAGGCCAAGGGCCTGTTCTTCAGCTACGAGCTGTTCATGACGTACACATCGATGTGGCTGCTGGCCGATGCGCTGGAGCGCGCCAAGTCCATGGACCGCGCAGCCCTGATCGACGCGCTGGAAAAGAGCACCTTTGCCGACCACATCATGCCGTACGGCCCGACCCAGTTCGTCAATGGACAGAACCAGGGGGCGCAGCCGCTGATGACCCAGGTGCTGAACAAGGACATCAAGGTCATCATCCCGCGCGACTACCGCGAAGCGGATCCGCTTTTCCCACTGAAGGCCTGACACCCACCACTTTCGGCCCTGAATGCAGGGGCTGCGGGGTGCTCCCACGCGGGGCGCCAGGCCGCGCCTTTGCCCGAACGCCGGACTCCACACACATGTTCGAGCTCAGCATCCTCTTCCCATCCGTCCTGAACGGCCTGACGACCGGCGCGGTCTATGCCCTGATCGCGCTCGGGCTCACGCTGATCTACGGCGTGCTGCACATCATCAACTTCGCGCATGGCGCATCGCTGATGCTGGCGCTGTACGCGGTGTACCTGCTCAAGCAGCACTTCGGGCTGGACCCTTATCTGGCGCTGCCCATCCTGGTGCCCGGCATGTTCGCCCTGGGCTACGCGCTGCAGCGCCTGGTCATCAACCGCGCCAGCCATGGCAAGGACGAGAACATCCTGCTGGTCACGCTGGGCATTTCCATCGTGATGGAGAACCTGGCGCTGCTGTTTTTCAAATCCGACACGCGCACCATCGAGACGGCCTACACGCTCACCACCGTGGCGGTGGGCCCGGCCATGATCGCCTTGCCCAAGCTGGTCGCATTTGTCGGCGCTCTGGTGGTGTCGGCCGTGCTGCTGTGGATCGTGGGTCGCACCGACCTGGGCCGTGCCATCCGCGCCGTGGCCAAGGAAAAACACGGCGCCAAGCTCATGGGCATCAACGTGGACCATGTGTATGCGATGAGCTTTGGCATCGGCCTGGCCTGCCTGGGCGCGGCCGCGTGCTTTTTGCTGCCGGCGTACTACGTGAACCCCCAGGTAGGCAGCGGCTTTGTGCTGGTGGCATTCACCATCGTGGTGCTGGGCGGCATGGGCAGCTTTGCCGGCGCGCTGGTGGGTGGTTTGCTGATCGGCGTGGTGGAGTCGCTCGGCGGCCTGTACCTGGGCGAATCACTGGGGCAGATCGGCATCTTTGCCATCTTCATCGCCGTGCTGCTGTTCCGCCCGCAGGGCTTGTTTGGAGCCAAGGCATGAAACAGCTTGCAAGCATTGGATTGTTTGCCGTCGTCGTGGCGGCCATCGCGGCGTTCTCCGACTCCGGCGTCTTGCTCAACTTCGTGATGATGTCGCTCTACGCGGCGCTGCTGGCGCAGGCGTGGAACATCCTCGGGGGCTTTGGCGGCCAGTTCTCGTTCGGGCACGCACTGTTCTTCGGCACGGGGGCCTATATCCAGGCCATTGCGCAGATGCAGGGCGGCATCAACCCCTGGATGGCCTTGCCCATGGCGGTGGCTGGCAGCGCGCTGGTGGGGCTGTTCGTGGGTGGTCTGTCGTTCCGCTACGGGCTCAAGGGCTCGTACTTCGCGCTGGTCACGCTGGCGTTTGCCGAGGTGTTTCGCATTCTGGCGCTGTCGGTGCCGTTCACCGGCGCCGGTGTGGGTCTGATGCTGCCGCTCAAGGAGTCGCTCTCCAACATGCAGTTCGGCTCGCGCAAGGGCTTTGTATATCTGATCCTGGCGCTGGTCACGCTGGCGCTGCTGGTCAGCTGGTGGCTCAAGAACTCGCGCTTTGGTGCGTGGCTGCAGGCCGTGCGCGACAACGAGGACGCGGCGCGCGCCATCGGCGTCAACCCCTTCGGCGTGAAGATGGGCGCCATCGCCATATCCGGCGGATTCATGGGTGCGGCCGGGGCGTTTTACGTGCAGGTGTTCCAGTACATCGACCCGGGCATCGCCTATGGCTCGGCCACCTCGGTGGAGGCGCTGGTGGCCGCGATCGTGGGGGGCATCGGCACCGTCTGGGGCCCGGTGCTGGGGGCGCTGGTGCTGCACGTCCTGGCCGACATCACCCGCAACCTGTTCGGCCAGCTGCCGGGCATCAACATGGTGATTTACGGCGTGGTGCTGGTGCTCATCGTGATGTTCCTGCCCCGTGGCATTGCGGGCATCGGGCAGTCGGTGGTGGCGGTGTGGAAACGTTCGGGAGGCCGCCATGGCGAATGAACTGTTGCAGCTCAGCGCGCTGAGCAAATCGTTCGGGGGCCTGAAAGCCGTGCAGAACGTGAGCCTGGCGGTGCCAGAAGGCTCGCTGACCGCGCTCATCGGCCCCAATGGCGCGGGTAAGACCACGCTGTTCGCGCTGATGTCGGGCTTTGTGCGGCCGGATGCAGGCACGGTGCGCTTTGCGGGCCAGGACATCACCGGCCAAGCCCCGCACCTGAACGCCCGTCTCGGCATGACGCGCACCTTCCAGATCGTGCAGCCTTTCGCGGCGCAGACCGTGCGCGAAAACATTGCGGTGGGCGCGCACCTGAAGGAGCCCAGCCGCCGCGCCGCGCTGGCGCTGGCCAGTGACGTGGCAGCCCGCGTGGGCCTGGCCCCTCAGCTGGACAAACCTGCAGCCGACCTGACCGTGGCCGGCCGCAAGCGTCTGGAGCTGGCGCGCGCGCTGGCGACCCGACCGCGCCTGCTGCTGCTCGATGAAGTGCTGGCCGGCCTCAATCCCCAGGAGATTGCCGAGATGATTCCCGTGGTGCGCGGTATTGCCGAGGGCGGCGTGACCGTGTTGATGATCGAACACGTGATGCAGGCCGTGATGAACCTGGCCGAGCATGTGTGGGTGCTGGCCCAGGGCCAGCTGATTGCCGAGGGCAGCCCTGGCGCGGTGACATCGGACGAGCGCGTGATCGAGGCCTACCTGGGGCACGGCACGGCGGCACGCCTGCGCGCGGCGGCAGCGAAGGACACGGCATGAGCAATACCCGTACTTCGCCGGCATCCAGCCCTTTGCTCAGCGTGACAGGCCTGCGCGGCGGCTATGGCCGCGTCGAGGTCTTGCGCGGTGTGGACCTTCAGGTCCAGCCCGGCGAAACCGTGGCCCTGCTGGGCAGCAACGGCGCGGGCAAGTCCACCTTCAACAACGTGGTCTGTGGCATCTACAAGGCCTGGGCTGGTTCCGTTGCTTTCGGCGGTGCCGACCTGAGCGGTGCCCACTACACGGAGGTCGTCCAGGCCGGCCTGATCCAGGTGCCCGAGGGGCGCAAGATTTTCCCCAACCTCAGCGTGCTCGAGAACCTGGCGCTGGGCAGCTTCACCCGGGCGCGAGAGCGCCGGGCCGACAACATCGAGAAGGTCTTTGCGACGTTCCCGCGCCTGAAGGAGCGCACCTCCCAGCTGGCCGGCACCATGAGCGGCGGCGAGCAGCAGATGCTGGCCATTGGCAGAGGCTTGATGGCCGAACCCCGCTTGCTGATCCTGGACGAGCCCTCCCTGGGCCTGTCGCCCCTGCTGGTCGAGGAAATGTTCGGCCTGATTCGCCAGCTGCGCGCAACCGGCCTGGCTGTGCTGCTGGTCGAGCAGAACGTGGGCCAGTCGCTGGAGATCGCGGACCGCGCCTACGTGATGGAAAACGGGAGCATCCGCTTTGCGGGCGCGCCGGATGAGCTGTTGCGCAGCGACGATCTGCGGCGCGCCTATCTGGGGATGTAGACAACTGTCCGAAGGCACGCCGAGGCCTGCACGCTGATTCCAGGAGACACCACATGATCCAACGCCGTCACGTCCTCAAAGCCGTCGCTCCCCTGTCTGCCGCACTTCTCGGCGGTCGGGCATGGGCGCAGTCCACGCCCATTCGCATCCTGGTCGGTGCGCCAGCGGGAGGCTCCACCGACACCCTCGCGCGCACCTTGTCGCAAGAAATGGGGCGCCTTCTGGGGCGCACCATCATTGTCGAAAACCGGCCCGGAGCGGGCGGCAACATTGCCGCCGATGCGGTGGCCAAGGCTGCACCTGATGGCAACACGCTGCTCATGAGCTTTACCAGCCATGCGATCAACGCCAGCCTGTACAAGACGCTGCCCTTCGACCCCGTCAAGGACTTCACGCCCCTGACCTGCGTGGCCACCTCGCCCTCGGTGCTGGTGGCCCATCCCTCATTGCCCGCCAACAATGTGCGCGAGCTGATCGCGCTGGCCAAAGCCAAACCGGGCAAGCTCAACTTCGCGATCGGCGCGGTGGGCTCATCGCTGCATCTGGCAGGTGACGCCTTCAAGATGCAGTCGGGCGCCTATATCGTGAACATCCCGTACCGGGGCACGGCGCCGGCCCTGCAGGATGTGCTGGCCGGGCAGGTGGAGCTGATGTTCGCCGCCGTGGGGAACGCGCAGGCCCAGGTGCGTGCCGGCAAACTGAAGGCGCTGGGGGTGACGAGTGCGCAGCGGCTGCCGGCCTTTCCGGATGTGCCGGCCATTGCGGAGGTGCTGCCCGGCTACGAGTCCAGCGCGTGGTTCGGCCTGTTCGGCCCCGGCCAGATGCCGCCCGAACTGGCTCGGCGCATCAGCGACGCAGCCCGCCAGGCCATCGCATCGCCCGATGTGAAGAAGCGCCTGGAGCACGAGGGCGCCGTTCCCGTGGGCAACAGCCCCGAAGAATTCGCGCGCTTCGTGCAGGCCGAGATCCCGCGCTGGGCCAGGGTCGTGCAGTTTTCGGGGGCCAAACCCGAATGAGCCTTTCCATCCGCTCTCCGAGCACGCTGGCGCAGAAGCTGGTGGCCCGCGCCAGCGGCCGTGCCAGCGTCACGCCGGGTGAAATCGTCAACTGCCGTGTGGACCTGGCCATGTTCCACGACTCGTCCGGCCCCCGGCGCCTCAAGCCCATGCTCGACGAGCTGGGGGCACAGATCTGGGACAAGTCCCGCGTGGTCCTGGTCATGGACCACTACCTGCCCGAGCGCGACGATGAATCCCGCCGCATCGTGCGCATCGCCCGCGATTGGGCGCGCGAGCAGGCCTTGCCCCATGTGTATGACGGCCAGGGCATCTGCCATGTGGTGGTGCCCCAGCACGGCCACATCCGGCCCGGCATGTTCTGCGTGGGCGGCGACTCGCATTCGCCCACGGGCGGCGCCTTTGGCGCCTACATGTTCGGCATTGGCAGCACCGAAATGCTGGGTGTCGTCGTCACCGGCGAAATCTGGCTGCGCGTGCCCCACACCCTGCAGATGCACTGGAGCGGCCAGCTGGCCCCGGGCGTGACCGCCAAGGACATGATGCTGCACATGATTGGCCGCTTTGGCATGAATGGCGGCCAGTACCAGGCCGTGGAATTTGCCGGGCCGGCCGTGCAGGCGCTGGGCATGCAGGAGCGCATGACCCTGTCCAACATGAGCGCCGAGCTGGGTGCCCAGGCCGGGCTGATTGCCCCCGACGCCACGACAAGCGACTGGCTACGGGCGGCGGGTGTGTCTGATGCGGACCTGCAGGGGCTGGAAACCTGGCGCACGGACGAGGGCGCGGCCCTGACGCGCCACACGTTTGATGCCAGCACGCTCACGCCGCAGGTCGCCGCGCCGCACAGCCCCGCCAACGCCGCGCCGGTGGCGCAGCACGCAGGGCAGGGCATCGACGTGGCCTACATCGGCGCCTGCACCGGTGCCAAGCTCGATGACCTGCGCGCCGCTGCGGCCGTGCTGCGCGGAAAGCAGGTGGCCAGTGGCGTGCGCCTGATGGTGGCACCCGCCAGCCAGCAGGACCAGGCCGCTGCGCGCGCCGAAGGCGTGCTGCAGGTGCTGCAGGACGCAGGGGCCGAGCTGTTCCCCACCACCTGCGGTGCCTGCGCGGGCTATGGCGACACGGTGGGCGATGCCACCACCGTCATCTCCAGCACCGCGCGCAATTTCAAGGGCCGCATGGGCTCACCCACGGCGCAGGTGTACCTGGCTTCGCCTTACACCGTGGCGGCGTCGGCGCTGCGTGGCTGCATCACCGACCCCCGGGAGGTTCTGGCATGACGAACCTCCATCGCGTCTGGAAGCTGGGTGCCGACATCGACACCGATGTACTCGCCCCCGGCCACGCCATGAAGCACGGCATTGACGTGCTGGCGCGCCACTGCCTCGAATCCGTGCGCCCCGACTTTGTGGGGGGCGTGCGCAAGGGCGACGTGATCGTGGCCGGGCCCAACTTCGGCATCGGCTCGTCGCGCGAGCAGGCGGCTGCTGTGCTGGTGCGCCTGGGCGTGGCGGCGGTGATTGCGCCGTCGTTCAGCGGCCTGTACTTTCGCAATGCGTTCAACCTGGGCCTGCTGCTGCTGACCTGCCCCGAGGCCGAGGCCATCGGGGAGGGGGAGGGCATCACTCTGAACGAGCAGACACCATCGGTCACCACTGCCCAGGGGCGGGTGCTGGCCTGCGACCCGATTCCCCCGTTTCTTTTGGACATGGTGCGCGCCGGTGGGCTGATGAACCAGCTGCGCGCCCGCTTTGGCAAGGAGCCCCTGCATGGCTGAACACACACCCACCCCGCCGCCCATGGACCCGGTCACCCTGGCCGTGTTGCGCGGCCGCCTGGAACAGATCGCCGACGAGATGGACGCCACGCTGTACCGCAGCGCGTTCAACCCCATCATTGCGGAGGCGCACGATGCCTGCCACGGCCTGTACGACGCCACCACGGGTGACACGCTGGTGCAGGGCAAGTCGGGCCTGCCGGTGTTTGTCGGGGCGATGGCCTTTGCCGTGCGCGCGGCCATGCGGGCGGCGGGCGAGCGCGGCGGCATCACGGCGGGGGATACCTGGTTGTTCAACGACCCCTACGAGGGCGGCACCCACGCCAACGACTTCAAGCTGGTGCGCCCGTTCTTTCGCAACGGCCAGTTGTTCTGCTTTCTGGCATCGGCCGCGCACTGGCACGACGTGGGCGGCAACGTGCCCGGCAACTACAACCCGGCCGCCACCGAATGCTGGCAGGAGGCGGTGCAGATTCCGCCCGTGCGCATCGTGCGCGGCGGGGTGTTTGACGACGACGTGCTCGCCATCCTCAAGGCCAACACCCGGCTGCCGGACAGCCTGTGGGGCGACCTGAACGGCCAGCTCGCGGCCCTGGATCTGGGCGAGCGCCGCCTGCACGACCTGCTGGACCAGTACGCCGATGCCCAGGTGCAGCAGGCCATGGGCGAGCTGCGCACGCGCGCCGTCAAGCTCATGCAGTCGCATATCGCGGCGCTGCCCGACGGTCGATACAGCTTCAGTGACATCCTGGACAACGACGGCGTCAAGGACGAGCCGCTGACGATTGCGCTCGACATGACGGTGCAGGGCGAGCGCCTGACGCTGGACTTTTCCCGCACCTCGCCCCAGTGCGCGGGGCCGGTCAACATCTCGCGCGCCACGGCGATTGCCGCGTGCTACGTGGCGCTCAAGCATCTGTTCCCCGATGTGCCCGCCAACGCAGGCGTGCTCGATGCGGTGGACTTTGTGCTGCCCGAGGGCCTGGTCATCAGCGCCGCACGGCCGCGCCCCGTGGGTGGCTACACCGAAACCATCCTGCGCATGATCGACGTGATCTTCAGCGCCGCCGCGCAGGCCGCCCCGCAGCGCGCCATGGCCCAGGCGTACGGCACCATCAATGCCCTGTCCATCGCCGGGCTGCGCACCGACGCCGCGCGCAAGGGCCAGCGCTGGGTGATGTTCAGCTTCTTCGGCGGCGGCCATGGCGGGCACAGCGATGGCGATGGCCTGAGCCACGGCAACGCGCCCATCTCCACCGCCACCATTCCGCCGCTCGAAATTCTGGAGGCCGCCTACCCGGTGCGCTTCACGCAATGGGCACTGCGGCCCGATTCGGGCGGCGACGGCCAGCACCGGGGCGGCCTGGGCGCGATCTATGAGATCGAGTTGCTGGAGCAGGACGCCGAGGTGTTCATCTTTGGTGAACGTGGCAAGGCATCGCCTCAAGGGATTTCGGGCGGTAGCGCTGGTGCATCCAACGTATTCAGCTATGAAAACAGTAGTGAATGGAAGCAGCCACCCATGCGCTCCAAGATGATTGGCATCCGCCTCCAGCAAGGCGAGCGCGTGCGGCTGGAAACCCCTGGCGGTGGCGGCTACGGCGCCCCGGCTGCACGGAGCGCGACAGCGCGTGAAAAGGATCTGGCGATGGGCTACGTCACAGCCCCCGCCGCAGCGAAAGGCAAGGCATGAGCGACAGCAAGGGTTTGGACGGCGCGTCGTACGTCGTCGGCGTGGACGTGGGCGGCACCTTCACTGACCTGTTCGTGCTGGACGAGCGCGACGGCAGCGCCCGCATCGTCAAGGTGCCCAGCACACGGGGCGAGGAGGCGCGCGGTTTCATGAACGGTGTGGCGCGTGTGGCTGACTCGGCCGCGCAGATCGCCACCATCGTGCACGGCACCACCGTGGGCACCAATGCGCTGCTGGAGCGCAAGGTGGCACGCACCGGCATCATCACCACACGCGGCTTTCGCGATGTGCTGGAGATGCGCCGCCGCGACCGGCCGCAGACCTGGGGCCTGCGCGGCAGCTTCGAGCCCATCGTGCCGCGCAACCTGCGGCTGGAGGTGGACGAGCGCGTGCTGGCCGATGGCACGGTGCACGCGCCGGTGGACATCGAGCAAGTCCAGGCCCAGGCCCGCGCGCTGCTGGAGGCCGGTTGCGAGGCCGTCTGTGTGTTCTTCATCAACACCTACGCCAACCCGGCCAACGAACAGGCCGCCGTGGCCGCCGTGCGCAGCGTGTGGCCCAACCCGCATGTGACGGCCGCCAGCGAGGTGCTGCCCGAAATCCGTGAGTTCGAGCGCTGCTCCACCGCCACGCTCAATGCCGCCCTGCAGCCCGTGGTGGGCAGCTACCTGCAGCGGCTGGAGGGCGACCTGCGCACGCAGGGCTTTGGCGGCGAGCTGCTCATCGTGCAGAGCAACGGCGGCGTGATGTCGCGCCAGACGGCCTGCGACGTGCCCGTGCGCACCGCGCTCTCGGGCCCGGCGGCGGGCGTGATCGCCTGCGCGGCCATTGCACGTGCGGCAGGCTTCCCCGATGTGATCACCGGCGACATGGGCGGTACCTCGTTCGACGTGTCCCTCGTGGCCAAGGGCGAGGCGGCCTTGGCCGCGCAGACGGCCATCGAGTTCGGCATGGTCGTGCGCTCGCCCATGATCCAGATCGAGACCATTGGTGCGGGTGGTGGCTCCATTGCCTCGGTCGACGCCAGCGGCATGCTGCAGGTGGGCCCCGAGTCGGCCGGTAGCATCCCGGGCCCGGCCTGCTATGGCCGGGGCAACACCCGCCCCACGGTGACGGATGCGAATGTGCTGCTGGGCCGCATTGCTGCCGACCGGCCGCTGGGCGGTGGCCTGCTGGCCGCCATGGACGCGCAAAAGTCGCGCGACGCCATCGCAACCCATGTCGCCCAGCCGCTGGGCCTGGACGTGATGGCGGCCGCCGAAGCCATCCTCACGGTCGCCAATGCCAAGATGGCGGGCGCCGTGCGGGTGGTGTCCATCGAGCGCGGGCACGACCCGCGCCAGTTCGCCTACATGCCCTTTGGCGGCGGCGGCGCGCTGCATGTGTGCGCCATGATGCGCGAAGTGGGCGTGGGCACGGGCATCGTGCCGCGCTACCCCGGCGTCACGTCTGCCCTGGGCTGTGTGATGGCCGACATGCGCCACGACGCGGTGCAGACGCTGAACAAGCCCCTGGCCGACCTGGACGTGGCCGACCTGCGCCAGCGCGTGGCCACCCTTGCAGCCACCTGCCAGCAGCGGCTGGATTCGGCGGGTGTGAAGTTTGTCGAAGTGCAGGAGATCATCGCGCTGGACATGCTCTACGCCGGGCAGACCCACACCGTGCAAGTGCCAGTGGCGGCCGACGCGCTGAGCCATGAAGGCATCCGCGCCGCGTTCGAGGCCGCCTACCGCGCTGCCTTTGGCCGCGTTCTCGACGGCATTGCGGTGCGGGTGATGAATCTGCGCTACGCCCGCGTGGGCGTGCGCCCCAAGTTTGATCTGACGGTGCTGGCCCCGCAGACCACCACGGTCAACCCGTCGCTGGGCGTGCAGCGCGTGTTCCACGCCGGCCGCTGGTGGGACGCCGCGCGCCACGCACGGCTGGACCTGCCCGTGGGCACCCGCATCGACGGCCCGGCCATCCTGGAGCAGCCCGACACCACGGTGTGGCTGGAGCCTGGCTTCAGCGCCACGGTCGATCCGCTGGGCAATCTGCTGGTGCGGGCCGGCGGGGAGGGCGCGGCATGAGTCACGCTGCTGTCGACCCGCGCCACACGGCGCTGGTCATCATCGACCTGCAAAACGACTTTCTGGCGCCGGATGGTGCCTACGCACGCGGCGGCGCGGTGAGCGCTGCCGCCCAGGCCTTGCCGCCCCGGGTGGCGGCGGTGGCCAAGGCACTCAAGGCGGCGGGCGGCATGGTGGTGGGCAGCCAGTTCACGCTGTGGCCTGACGCACAGGGCGAGCCCATGGTGTCGCCCCACCTCAAAGCCTTGCGCCCGTTTCTGCGGCGCGGCGACTTTGCCCCCGGCAGCACCGGACAGGCCCATGTGCCCGAGATCGCAGCGTGGGTGGATGTGTCGGTGTGCAAGGTGGCGTATTCGGCTTTCTTCAACACCCAGCTCGACTGGGTGCTGCGCCGCGCGGGCATCACCACCGTGGCGGTGTGCGGCATCGTCACCAACGGCGGCGTGGCCAGCACGGTGCGCGATGCGCACATGCGCGACTACCAGACGCTGGTGCTGTCCGACGGCTGCGCCGCCTTCAAGCAAGAGGTGCACGACACCTCCCTGGCCGACATGGCCAACGTGGCCCAGGTGCTGACCTGTGCCGACTTTGCGGGCGCCGTGACTGCCGCTGTTGCGGCCCCTTCCGCATGAATGCACCCATGTTCACGCCTGCGACCACGCCCCGCATCTGCCATGCCGAGCACTTGCCCGGCACCGTGGCGCAAGACGCGCATGTGCCGGTGCTCATCGTGGGCGGCGGTGCCTGCGGGCTGACGGCGGCGCTGATGCTGCACGACGCCGGCGTGGACTGCGCCGTGCTGGAGCGCGACGCCACGCCGCTGGGCTCCTCGGCCCTGTCATCCGGCTTCATCCCCGCGCCTGGCACCCAGGCGCAGCGCGCAGCGGGCATTGACGACGACAGCCCGACTCGGTTCGCCGCCGACATCAGCGCCAAGGCCCAGGGCAGGGCGGCGCCCCATTTGGTGCAGGCGTATGCACAGGCCATCGCCCCGGCGCTGGATGCGCTGCAAGACCGCCACGGCCTGCAGTGGCAGGTGCTCGATGGATTCTTGTACCCCGGCCACAGCGTGCGCCGCATGCACGCCACGCCTGAGAAAACCGGCGTGGGCCTGATGGGCCGCCTGGCCAACGCGGTAACGGCGGCGGACATTCCGCTGATCACCGAGGCCACGGTGCGCGAGCTGTGGGTCAACGCCCAGCAGCGCGTGATCGGCGTGGGCTGCGAGCGGCCCGATGGCACGCTGGAGCACCTGGCCTGCGACGCCCTCATCCTGGCCTGCAACGGCTTTGGCGGCAACCCGGTCATGGTGCGCGAGCTGCTGCCCGAGATGCGCGACGCGCTGTTCGCCGGCCACACCGGCAACGATGGCAGCGCCATCACCTGGGGCCGGGCGCTGGGCGCCCGGCTGGCCGACCTGGGCGGCTACCAGGGCCACGGGTCTTGGGCCATTCCGCAGGGCGCGCTGATTTCGTGGGCGCTGATGATGGAAGGCGGCATCCAGGTCAATGCGCTGGGTGAGCGCTTTCACGATGAAACGCAGGGCTACTCCGAGGCGTCCGTGCATGTGCTGGCGCAGCCTGGCGGCGTGGCGTGGAATGTGTTCGATGCGCCCATCCTGGCACTGGCGCGCGGCTTTCCGGACTTTGTGGACGCCGAGGCCGCCGGTGCGGTCAAGCACTGCGACAGCGTGCCGGCGCTGGCACGTGTGATCGGCTGCGAAGAATCAAAATTGATAGCTACTCTTTCAAGCCTGACAAGCGGTGACGGCCAAAATGACCGCAATCGCCGCACATTCGCCCGTCCACTGCAGGCACCGTTCTGCGCCGTCAGGGTGACCGGCGCGCTGTTCCACACCCAGGGCGGGCTGGACATCGACGCCCAGTGCCGCGTGCTGGGGCAGGACGGCCAGCCGTTTGCCAACCTGCTGGCGGCCGGTGGCGCCGCGCGCGGCGTGTCGGGCAACGCCGTGTGGGGGTACCTCTCGGGCAACGGGCTGCTCAGCGCCGTGGCCGGGGGCTACATCGCGGCGCACACGGCGGCCGCAATCACGACCAAGACAGTTTGACGCCATGACCGCTCCATTGCTCCAACACCGCCTTCACGAACCCCGCGCCGTGCTGGCCCCCGGCGTGTACGACGCCTTGAGCGCCCTGGTGGCCGAGCAGGCGGGCTTCGAGGCGCTGTACCTCTCGGGCGCATCGATTGCCTACACCCGCCTGGGGCGCTCCGACGTGGGCCTGACCACCTACACCGAGGTGGAAGACACCCTGGCCCGCATCACCGAGCGCGTGCGCACTCCGGTCATCGTCGATGCCGACACCGGTTTCGGCAACGCGCTCAACACCCAGCGCACGGTGCGCGGCTTTGAGCGTGCGGGCGCAGCCATGATCCAGATCGAGGACCAGGGATTTCCCAAGCGCTGCGGGCATCTGGACGGCAAGACGGTGGTGCCGGTGGCCGAAATGTGCGGCAAGCTCCGGGCCGCGCTGGACGCGCGCCGCAGCGCCCAGACGCTCATCCTGGCCCGCACCGACGCGCTGGCCGTGGAGGGCATCGACGCAGCCTTCGACCGCGCCGAGGCCTACCTGGAATGCGGCGTGGACGCGCTCTTCATCGAAGCCCTGCGCACCCCCGAGCAGATGGACGCGGCCTGCCAGCGCTTTGCCCACCGCATCCCGCTGCTGGCCAACATGGTCGAAGGGGGCAAGACCCCCATCCAGAGCGCGGCCGAGTTGCAGCAGCGCGGCTTTCGCATCGTGATCTTCCCGGGCGGCACGGCCCGCGCCGTGGCCCACACGCTGCAGGGCTATTACGCCAGCCTGCACGCGCACCAGACCACGGCGCCCTTCAAGGACCGGATGATGGATTTTGACGGCCTGAATGCGCTGATCGGCACGCCCGAACTGATGGCACGGGGTCGGCAGTACGAGTAGCCCAAGGCCAATGCCCCCGTCCGCGCTGCGGCAGGTAAGGGCGCGTACCATGCCGCCAACGTTCCCACCCCGAACTGCATGGAGACCCACATGGCCCACAACCTGCAAACCATCACCCTGGGCGGCGGCTGCTTCTGGTGCACCGAAGCCGTGTTCGACCGCGTGCGCGGCGTCACCGACGTGGAAAGCGGCTACACCAACGGCCACACGCTCAACCCCAGCTACGAGCAGATCTGCCAGGGCGACACCGGCCACGCCGAGGTGGTGCGCCTCACGTTCGACGCCGACGAGATCAGCCTCGAAGAAATCCTGGAAATCTTCTTCCACACCCACGACCCGACCACCCTGAACCGCCAGGGCAACGACGTGGGCACGCAGTACCGCAGCGGCATCTATTTCGAAGACCCCGCGCACGGCGCAACGGCGAGCGCGATGATCCGCCAGATGACGCAGGACAAGCTGTTTGGCGCACCCATCACCACCGAGGTGAAGCCGCTTGCAAACTACAGCGCGGCCGAGGCCTACCACCAGGACTACTTCGCCAAGAACCCGCATGCGGGCTATTGCGCGTTTGTGGTGGGGCCGAAGGTGGAGAAGTTCAGGAAGACGTTTGCGAAGTACCTGAAGGCGTGAGCCTGCGCCAGCCCAGGGTTGCGTCGTTCGCAGCCTCCGCTGCGCGACGCCATCGGACGCAGAGCATTTCGCCGTCCCCGATGCGGTTCTGACGCGCAGGGGAGCGGGCATAATGCAACCCGTTTGCGTTTGCAGCTCCGTCGGGGGCAGCGCGTTCTCTTTGCCCGCCATGTCCGCCCACCCTTCCTCCCCATCGCGCCTGCCCTGGTCTTTGCCCCCCGGCATGCGCGCCACCCGCGCCAGCCGGGCGCTGGGGGCGCTGTACGAGGCCCGGCCCAACGCGGCTTTGTCCGAACCCGAGGTGGAGGCGGCCCTGGCCGAGGCGGGGGCGGCCGTCAACAAGGTCACCGTGTACCGCATGCTCGACCGCTTTGCCGCCGCCGGCCTGCTGCACAAGCAGGTGGATGCCGCCCGTGTGACGCGGTATGCGCGCGCGCCGCAGGGCGAGGAGGGGGCAGACCCGCGCTTTGAATGCGACGACTGCCACCGGCAGTTCCGCCTGTCCCAGGGTTCGGCCCAGGTGCAGACCGCGCTTCAGCAGGTGCTGCAGGCGCTGGCGTCAGCGGGGCATGAAAACCTGGCGGTGGATGTGGCTGTGCACGGGCGGTGTTCCGACTGCGCCCACCCCGGCGCGGGGGCGGCGGCATGATCCGCACCCGGGGGCTGTCTTACACCTATGCTGCGGGCGGCGCGGCGCCGCTGCGCTTTCCGGACGTGGACCTGCGCCAGGGCGGCACGCTGCTGCTGCGCGGGCGTTCGGGCACCGGCAAGTCCACCTGGCTGGCGCTGGTGGCGGGCCTGCGGGGGGCCAGCGGCGGCCACCTGTTGGTGGCGGGCACCGAGCTGGGCACGCAGCGCGGCAGCGACATCGACGCCTGGCGCGCCCGCAACATTGGCTTTCTGCCGCAAAAGCTCTACCTCAGCAGCGCACTCACCGTGGCCGACAACCTGGCTCTGGTCTACTTCGCGGCCGGACTGCCGCGCGACGACGCCGCCATCACCCGCGCGCTGGCGCAGGTGGGCGTGGCCGAACTGGCAGCCCGCAAGCCCCACCAGCTCTCGGGCGGGCAGGCGCAGCGCGTGGCGCTGGCGCGGGCCGTGCTGCTGGCGCCGCAGTTGCTGCTGGCCGACGAGCCCACGGCCAGCCTGGACGACGAAGCCGCCGCCGATGCGCTGGCCCTGCTGCAGGCGAGTGCCGCCGCCTGCGATGCCAGCCTGGTGATCGCCACGCACGACCAGCGTGTGGTGCAGGCGCTGGCCGCCGCGCAGACGCTGGATTTGAATGAAATTGGCCCTGAGCGCTTGCTGGGCAAGGGCTAGCAGCTATGAATTTTGGAGCACTCAAGCTCGCCCGGCTGTCGTGGCGCTACCTGTGGTCGCGCCCGCTGGCGGCGGTGCTCAACCTGCTGGTGCTCACGCTGGGCCTGGGGGCCATCACGCTGGTGCTGCTGGTGGCCACGCAGCTCGACCAGGCTTTCGAGCGCGACCTGGAGGGCATCGACCTGGTGGTGGGCGCCAAGGGCAGCCCGCTGCAGCTGATATTGGCCGGCGTGTTCCACATCGACGTGCCCACGGGCAACATTCCGCTGCAGGAAGTGCAGGCGCTGCAAAAGCACCCGCAGGTGGCGCAGGTGATTCCGCTCAGCCTGGGCGACAGCTACCAGGGCTTTCGCATCGTAGGCACCACGCCCGACTATCTGGCGCACTACGACGCCCGGTTTGCCGAAGGCGCGGTGTGGCAGCAGCCCATGGATGCCGTGCTGGGCGCCAGCGTGGCGCGCGGCATCGTCAAAAGCAGCCATGCGGGTGCGCCGCTGGTGGGCGCCACGTTTGTGGGCAGCCACGGCCTGGGTGGGGGAGGGCACGCGCACGGCGACCACCCCTACCGCGTGAGCGGCGTGCTCGCGCCCTGTGGCTGCGTGCTGGACCGGCTGATTCTGACCAGCCCCGAATCGGTCTGGCTGGTGCACGAGACGGCCACCGCCACCGATGCCGAAGACCTGAAGATCCTGAAAGAAGAGCGCGAGGTCACCGTGGCCCTGGTGCGCTACCGCACGCCGCTGGCCGCAGTGACCATGCCGCGCCAGATCAACAGCGGCACCAGCATGCAGGCCGCGGCCCCGGCGATTGAAGTGACCCGGCTGCTGCGCCTGCTGGGCGTGGGCGCCGATGTGCTGCGCGCCTTTGGTGGCGTGCTGCTGGCCGTGGCGGCGCTCAGCGTGTTCATTGCGCTGTGGAACGCCGTGCGCGAGCGCCGCACCGACCTGGCCATGCTGCGCATGCTGGGCGCGCCCCCGGGCCGCGTGGCCGGGCTGGTGCTGTGGGAGGCGCTGTGGCTGGCCGCCATGGCCTCGGTCCTGGGCCTGCTGCTGGGCCACGCCCTGGCGCACGGGCTGGGCTGGGTGCTGCAGGCGCAGGGGCTGGTGCCGGTGACGGGCTTCGTCTGGCTGGCTGCCGAGGCCGGTGTGCCGCTGCTGGCTGCAGGCGTGGCCGCCCTGGCGGCGCTGCTGCCGGCCATGCAGGCCTATCGCACCGATGTGGCCGACCTGCTGTCGCAGCCCTGAAAGGCGCAACGATCCGCCGCACACCCTTCCGCCGACTCATCAATTCAGCCATTTTTTTCATCCCCCAATCACCCAACACACACCGAAAGGACTTCCATGAACAAGCGCTTTTTCGCAGTCGCCCTGGCCCCCATGCTGTTGCTGGCGGGCGCGCTGGCCCATGCGCAAGCCCACAGCGACAAGGAAACCAAGGCCGACATCGAGCGCCACCGCGCCATGGCCGCCGCGCACGAAGCCGCCGCCAAATGCCTCGAATCGGGCAAGGGCCACGACACCTGCCAGAAGGAACTGCAGGTCGCATGCAAGGGTCTGGCCATCGGCAAGTACTGCGGCATGCGGCACGCACACTGAGTGCTGGCGCGCCCACGGGCACTGCCCGGCGCCCTTTCAAACCGCATTTGCATTCAAGGAGATGGTGATGCTCTTTATTCGAAGGCTTGGCCCAGCGCTGGCATGGCTGCTGGCCTGTGCTGCGGCCGGCGCGCAGCCGCAGCCTCAATCGCCGTCGCAGGCCGCGCCGGCGGCGCCGGTGCTCAGCTCGCCGGTGCCGCCCGGCGTCACGGCAGGCACGGCAGGCACGGCAGGCACGGGGGCCGGGCACCACAGCCCCAACAGCCCCATCGCGCCGCTGCCGCAGCGCAATGATGTGCTGCCCTGGTCGGTGCTGACCGACATCAAGCGCAAGACCACCCCGAACGGCATCCTTCCGGTGTTCAACGCCCAGCAGCAGGCCATGCACAACACGGTGCAGCGCGTGCAGGGTTTCATGATGCCCATGGTGCCGCGCGGCGTGCAAAAGCACTTTCTGCTCACCTCCGTTCCGCTCACCTGCTCCTTCTGCATTCCCGGCGGGCCGGAAAGCATGGTCGAGGTGAAGGCCGACACCGCCGTGCGCTACACCCTGGAGCCCGTGGTGATGGAGGGCCGCCTGATGCTGCTGGCCGACGACCAGTACGGCCTGTACTACCGCATGGTCAACGCCCAGCCCGTCAAATAAGACCCGCTCTCAGAGCCTGTTCAATGTCTTTTTGGAGTCGCACAAGGTCCTTGCCGGGATGGGATGCCAAGCGCGGCCCAGCGCGGTGGCGCGTCCGACTGGCGCTGTGGTGGTTGCTCAGCGCCCTGGTGCTGGTGCCCGCACTGGGCCGGCTGCACCAGCTGGCGCACGGGCATGTGATCGACCAGACCCATGCCGGCCACCTGCCGCATGACGCCTCGCACCGGGCCGGTGCCGGGCAGGCCCAAGATCACGCCCAACATCACACCGAAGCGCAGGGTGGTGATCACGCAGGTGTCCCGCTGGCCCTGCTGCTGGCGTCGCACGCACCGGCCGACTGCCTGGTGCTGGACCAGCTGGCCCTTGCCGACGCCTTGCACGCCACACCGCCCGCGCTGCGCGCTTTGGCCCCGGTGCAGGCAGCGCCCCTGGATGGCGCCAGCCCGCGCGCTTGCGCCAGCGCTGCGGCCTTCCTGGCACGCGGCCCGCCCGTGCCCCTGTCTGTGCCCGCTGCCTGAACGCCAGCGCGAAGGCCTGCGGCCCGCGGCCCGCGGCACGCGTTTTTGCCTGCGTGGCTTGGCACTAGCACCCCCGCATCTTGGGCGTGCTTGATGGCCTTTACTCCTGTTTTTATAGCTTCCAGCGCTTTACCAATAAGCGCTGGAGGTGTTTTTTATTGATATTTTGTTGCCGGACTGCCTCTTCGCGGGTGGCCGGCGCGTTGCCGAGCGCATTGTTCCCATGACACACACTTCGATTGCCCCCATGCCCGCCGCCGTGCGGCACCCCATTGCCCTGGCCGCCCTGCTGGTGCTGGCCGCCCCGGGTGCGGCGCTGGCCCAGGCCTCTGCCCCTGCCGCGCCAGCGCCCGCTGCGCTGCCCACCGTCACCGTGTCCTCCAGCGGCCTGCAGCTGGGCGTGGCCGACATGACCACCCCCACCACCGTGCTCGAAGGCGATGCGCTGGTGCGACGCCGCGAGGCCACGCTGGGCGAAACGCTGAACAGCGAGCCCGGCATCACCAGCAGCCACTTTGGCGCGGGCGCCAGCCGCCCCATCATTCGCGGCATGGACGGCCCGCGCGTCAAGGTGCTGAGCGACGGCGCCGAGCTGCACGACGCGTCCACCATCAGCCCCGACCACGCCGTGGTGTCCGAGCCCCTGCTCGCCACGCAGATCGAAGTGCTGCGCGGCCCCTCGGCACTCATCTACGGCAGCGGTGCCGTGGGCGGCGTGGTGAACGTGCTGGACGGCAAGGTGCCCACCGCCATCCCGCAAAAGGGACTGGAGGGCAGTGCCGAGTTGCGCGCCAACACCGGCGCCCGCGAAGGGGCTGGCGCCTTCTCGCTGACGGGCGGCACCGGCAACCTGGCCGTGCATGTGGAAGGCGTGGCGCGCGACGCCGGCGACTACCGCGTGGGCAAGGGCTGGGCGCCCGAAGGCGAAGCCACCCGCAAGGTGCTGGGCAGCTTCAATCGCACCAACACGGGCAGCGTGGGCCTGTCGTGGGTGGGCGAGCGCGGCTACCTGGGCGCGGCGTACACCCGGCAGGCCGCCAAATACGGCCTGCCCGGTCACAACCACAGCTTTGAGGGCTGCCATACCCACGGCAACCACCTGCACTGCGGCGCGCACGAAGGCGAGGAGGGCGAGGACGCCCATGACCACGATCACGACCATGACCACGGCGGGGTGCCCGTGGTCGATCTGCGCAGCGAACGCTTTGACATCCGGGGCGAGCTGCGCAACCCTTTTGCGGGCTTCTCGGCACTGCGCCTGCGCGCGGGCGTGACGGACTACGTGCACGATGAAGTCGAAGGCGGCAGCATCGCCACCACCTTCAAGAACAAGGCCTACGACACCCGCATCGAACTCCAGCACGAGCCCATTAACGGATTCAAAGGCTTGATCGGCCTGCAGACCTCGCAGCGCAAGTTCAGAGCCGAGGGTGAAGAAGCCTACGTGCAGCCCACCGTCACGCGCCGCACGGGTCTGTTCGTTTTGGAGGAGTACCGTCTGGGCGACTGGCGCTTTGAAGCCGCGCTGCGCCACGACCGCCAGACCGCCCGCGCCGAGACCAGCGACATCGAGCGCAGCCACAACGGCACGTCGGCATCGCTGGGCGCGGTGTGGAAGTTCACGCCGGGCTACCAGGTGGGTGCATCCTTCACCCGCGCCAGCCGCGCGCCGTCGGCCGAAGAGCTGTACGCCCGTGGCCTGCACATGGCCACCAGCACCTACGAACGTGGCGACGCCAGCCTGCGCTCCGAAACCTCGCAGAACCTGGACGTGAGCCTCAAGAAGACCTCCGGCGACACCACGTTTGGCGTGAGCGTGTTCAGGAACCGCATCCACAACTACATCTACGGCCGCACCCTGGACGAGCTGGACGGCCTGCAGCTGCTGCAATATGCCCAGGCCGACGCCACCTTCACCGGCATCGAAGGCCAGGTGCGCCAGCGCCTCACGCGCAACCTGGGCGTCACCCTGTTTGGCGACACGGTGCGCGCCCGCATCGCCGGCGGCGGCAACCTGCCCCGCATCCCGGCCAGCCGCGTTGGCGTGCGCCTGGATGCGAACTGGAACGCCTGGGAAGGCCAGGTCGAATGGGTGCAGGTCGCCCGCCAGAACCGTGTTGCCGCGTTCGAAACCGCCACCCCCGGCTACGGCATGCTGAACCTGGGCGTGGCCTACAACGGCCAGCTGGGCAACGGCACGCCGTGGCAGGTGTACCTGAAGGGCACCAACCTGACGGACCGCCTGGCGTACGCCCACACCTCGTTCATCAAGAACGCGGCGCCGCTGATGGGGCGCAACCTGACGCTGGGGGTGAAGGTGGCGTTCTGACACATGACGCTGCCGTGACGTGAGGGAGCGGCAGGGCGGGGCGCCAGGGAATCCGGGGATTGGTATGTATGCATGCCATACTCGCTGGTATTGCGCTTGTATTGGATTGACATTCCGGGCCCGTGAAGGCGTCGCTGGCCCGGATACTTTTGCCCCCTTCGCGATAGCTTTGCATGCCGCCCACCGCTCCCACGCCGTCCGCCAACCTGCTGCAACTGCTTCCTGAAGCGGTGGTGCAGACCGACGCGCTGTGGCAGATCACCTATCTCAACCCCGCGTGGCACCAGCGCACCGGCCATCCGGTGGCGGCGGCGCTGGGCAGGTCCTTGCTCGACTTTGTGCATCCCGACGACGTGGGTACCCTGCGTTCAGGCATGCCGGTGTTTCGCCTGCGCTTTGCTGGCGCCGACTACCGCTGGGTGCGCCTGCAGTTTCACCCCGAGACGGATGCGGCCGAGCGGGTGATCAGCCGCCAGGGCGTGCTGATCGAAATCACCGAAGTCACCGAGCAGGTGCTGGTGGAAATCCGGCAGCGCTTTCTGCGTTTGCTCGAAACCATCGACGGCGTGGTGTGGGAGGCCGAGATTGGCGTGGGCAACACCTTCCTGAGCCCGCAGGTCGAGCGCCTGTTCGGCTATTCGGTGGAAGAGTGGCGGGCCGACCCGGGCTTCTGGCGCGCGCATGTGCATCCCGATGACCTGGAAGAAGCCCTGCGCATCGACGACGGGGCCTACAACGCCACGCACAGCCATGCCTACGAGATGAGCTACCGGCTGATCGCCAAGTCGGGCAAGGTCGTGTGGGTGCGCGACCTGTGCCGCGCGGTGGTCGAGCCGGGGCGGCCGAACCGCATGATCGGCCTGATGATCGACGTGACGCAGCAGAAGAACACCGAGCTGGAGCTGGTGCGGTCCGAAATCCGCTATTCGCTGGCCACCCGGGGGTCCAATGACGGCATCTGGGATTGGGACTTGCGCACCGACGCCCTGCATGTGTCCGCGCGCTTCCTGCAGATTGTCGGGCTCTATGGCCACGATCAGGTGCATGCGGGTGGCTGGCGCTTTCTGGAGCAATTCATCGACCCCGATGACCGCACCCGTGTGCAGGAGGCCTGGCGCAGGCACCTGTCCGGTGGCAGCCCCCATTTTTCGGTGGACTTTCGGGCGTTCCACGGGTCGGGGCGGTTGGTGTGGGTCAACTGGCGCGGGCTTGCCGAGTTGGAAGACGGCGTGGCGGTGCGCATGGCGGGGTCGCTGAGCGATCTGGCAGAGCGGGGCAGCTCCTACGATGCGCTCACCAACCTGCCCGGCCGGCCCTTGTTCCGCGACCGCCTCGCGCAGCTGATCGCGCTGCACCAGAACGAGGCCGTCAACGGCAGCTGCGGGCCGGCGCGCGATGGCGCCACGATGTTCGCCGTGCTGCTGCTGGATCTGAACGGGTTCAAGGCCGTGAATGACAGCTACGGGCACCAGGTGGGCGACCAGCTGTTGCAGCAGGTGGCGCGGCGGCTCGAATCCTGCGTGCGGGCAGTGGACCTGGTTGCCCGCATGAGCGGCGACGAATTCAACGTGCTGCTGGAGTCCATCAACGCCGCGGAGGCCCTCCAGCGCGCCGAGCAGATTGCCGCGGCCTTGGCAGCGCCTTATGTGATTGGCGGGCACACCGTGATCAGTGGCGCGAGCATCGGCCTGGCCAGCAGCGCGTCCGGGCTGGCGACGGTGGACGACTACCTGCGCGCGGCAGACACCGCCATGTACCGGGCCAAAAGCCAGGCCTTGGGCGTGTGCGTGTTTGCGTGAAGCCTCTCGTCATGGGCCTCCCGCCATCGCTGAAGCCCGGTTATTTGATTAAAAATGGCCGCCAGCGCTTTCTGGATAAGCGCTGACAGCTATTGAATGAATAGCAAAACGATGCCAATTCGATGGCCGTGCAGGCCACAATAGCGCCTCTTTGCTGGTTTGTTACCCCCTCCCGCTTGCCCTTTCATTTCGCCCTCGCGCGCCGGCCCGCACCGTGAACTCCCCCGTCCTCACCTCGCTGATCCCCGTCATCCTGTTCATTGCGCTGGGCTTCTATGTGGGGCGGCGCGGCTGGATACGCGCTGCGTCGGTGAAGGACCTGGCTAATCTGGTGTTCATGGTGCTGACCCCGGCGCTGCTGTTTCGCACCATGAGCACGGTGCGCATCCAGGACCTGAACTTCGGCCCCGTGGGCATCTACTTCGTGGCCTTTGGCGTGGTGTACGCGGCCACGTTGGCGCTGCAGGGGTTCAACACGTTGGCGGCGGCGCGGGCGCTGGCCAACACCTTCAGCAACACCCTCATGATCGGGGTGCCGCTGGTGGGCCTGGTGTTTGGCGATGCGGGCCTGGTCACGCTGTTCACGCTGATCTCGGTGCATTCGCTGATCCTGCTCACGGCGGCCACCGTGGTGTTCGAGCTGGCCGCCGCGCGCGAGCACGCGGGGCAGGCGGGCGGCACGCAGCAGCCCATGTGGCGCACGGTGCTGCAGGCCGTGCGCAACGGCATCGTGCACCCGGTGCCGCTGCCCATCATCGCGGGCCTGGTGTTCGCGCAGACAGGCCTGGTGGTGCCCCAGGTGGTCGACAAGCCCCTGCTGCTGCTGGGCCAGGCGCTGGGCCCCATCGCCCTGTTGCTGGTGGGCGTGACCCTGGCCTTCACCAAGGTGGGCCACCATTTCAAGGCCGCCCTGCGGATTGCGCTGGTGAAGTGCGTGGTGCACCCGGCGGTGCTGGCCGCGCTGGGCTGGCTGCTCGGCCTGTCGGGCCTGCCGCTGGCCGTGATGATCGTGGCGGCATCGCTGCCCACGGGGGCCAATGTGTTCCTGTTCGCGCAGCGCTACGCGGTGGCCGAAGACGAGGTGACCGCCAGCGTGGCGGTGTCGACGGCATTGGGGCTGTTGACGATGCCGGTGGTGATATTGGCGGTGACGCGGTGGGTGGTGGGCTGACCCCGTCAGATGCGATGCTCAGCGCGGGCCATTCCCGGCTGTTGAAGGCCGCGCAATGCGATCACGGCGCCAGTCGCTCGCGCACCCACTCGCCGCCATCCAGCCGATACCGCAGCCGGTCGTGCAGGCGGCTCTTGCGGCCCTGCCAGAACTCCCACTGCTCGGGCTTGAGGCGGTAACCTCCCCAGTGCGGCGGGCGCGGCGGGTTCAGCAAGAACTGCGCACCGTACTTGGCCGCGTTGGCCACCAACACGCTGCGGCCGGCAATCACCTGGCTTTGCGGGCTGGCCCAGGCGCCGATGCGCGAATCCAGTGGGCGGCTGGCAAAGTACGCGTCGCTTTCCTCGTCGCTCACTTTCTCCACCGTGCCCTCGATGCGCACCACACGCTCCAGCTCCACCCAGTGAAACTGCAGCGCCGCGAACGGGTTGCCTGCAATCTGGCGGCCCTTGCGGCTGTCGTAGTTGGTAAACCAGACGATGCCGCGCTCGTCATAGCCCTTGATGAGCACGATGCGCGTGCTGGGCCGCAGGTCGCTGCCCACGGTGGCCAGGGTCATGGCGTTGGGCTCAGGAATCTGGGCCTTGATGGCCTCTTGCAGCCACTGGTCAAACTGCTGCAGCGGTGCGGGGTGCGAGGCGTCTTCGTTCAGCTCGGCGCGTTCGTAGCTCTTGCGCAGGTCGGCGATGGAGGTGTTCATGGCGCGATTGTGCATGGCGGCGTGCAGCGGCTGGCGCTGCTGCCCTGTCCGTTCTCAGCAGCCTCCGGATGCGCGCCTTGTTGCCGAATAGAAATTCGCTTACAGTGCCGCATTCGGCAGCGCCCCCATGAAACCCAAAGACGACGAAAAGCAGCGCGCCATCGCGCAGGCCACCTTTGAACTGGTGGCCCAGACGGGCCTGAGCGGCCTGACGATGGCCCAGATCGCCCGCGCCGCCGGGCTGGCCACGAGCACGCTGTACGTCTACTACCCCTCCAAGGACGAACTCATCAGCCAGCTGTACCAGGACGCCAAGACCGTGACGGCTGCGCGCATCATGGACGGCATAGCGCCCGGCATGCCCTATCGAGCGCGTGTGCGCAGGGCCTGGGGCAACCTGCTGCGCCACCGGCTGGACCAGTATGCCGAGGTGGTGTTTCAGGAGCAGTACTACAACTCGCCCTGGTTCACCCAGGGCAACCGCGAGTTTTCGACGCGCCTGATGGCCGGCTTCTTTGCGCTGATGGAAGAGGGCCAGCAGCAGGAGATTTTGAAGGCCGTTCCCATTCCGCTGCTCACCGCCAGCCTGGTGGGATCGGTGCGCGAAACCGGCAACCTCATCCGCACCCAGGTGCTGCCCGACGAAGAGGCCGTGCACCAGATGGCCTTCGGGCTGTGCTGGGACGCCATCAAGGCCTGAGCCGCGCACATTGCCCTGCGCCGGATTTTGATTTTTAATCGAATGAAAATTCTTTTAACAAGCACAACAATGGGCGGGTCGCCTTGGCCGCGCGCCCGCACACCCCGCATCCCGCCCCATAGCCTGCGCTGGGCTGTTCAGCGCTGATCCACCCCCCAGGAGAACCCCACGATGCCCACCCTGAACATCAACGGCAAAGACACCCCCGTCAACGCCGACGACTCCACCCCCATCCTCTGGGCCCTGCGCGACACGCTGGGCATGACCGGCACCAAGTTTGGCTGCGGCCAGGCGCTGTGCGGGGCCTGCACCGTGCACCTGAACGGCGCGCCCATCCGCTCCTGCGTCACGCCGATCTCGGCCGCGGCCGGGCAGAAGATCACCACCATCGAAGCCGTGGCCGCCAACGACAAGGTGGGCAAGGCCGTGCACGCCGCCTGGGTCAAGCACGACGTGGCCCAGTGCGGCTATTGCCAAAGCGGCCAGATCATGAGCGCCACCGCGCTGCTCAAGGGCAAGAAGAAGCCCACCGACGCCGACATCGACGCCGCCATGGCGGGCAACGTGTGCCGCTGCGGCACCTATGTGCGCATTCGCGCCGCCATTCACGACGCTGCCAAGTCGCTGACTGCTTAAGCAGAGGTCAAGCACGCATTACCGCCACGGCCGTCCCCCAACCGTTCGGGCTGAGCCTGTCGAAGCCAGGGCACTCCCGATTCCAAGCCCGTCGACAAGCGCAGGGCGAACGGTGACAAAAAGGCCACGCCCCCAAGCACATCGTCAAAGACAGATACACAGATACGAGCAGGAGAACACCATGCATTTCGACGCTCAAACCGCCCGCGCCAACATGCCAAAAGGCCTGCTAGCGCTTATGGATCAAGCGCAAGACGCTATCAATAGTGAAGCAATCGCCACCGCCCCTGACGGCGTGGCGCGCCGCACCTTCCTCAACGCCGCTGCCGCATCCGGCTTTGCGCTGGGGGCCTACCCGCTGGTTGCCACCGCGCAGGGCGCACCCGCAGCAGGCGCTGCACCCGCCGGGCTCAAGCCCTTCGAGCAGCCCTCGGCCTTTGTGCGCATTGACACCGATGGCACCGTCACCGTCACCATCAACCGCCTGGACTTTGGCCAGGGCGTGCAGACCGGCCTGCCCATGATCCTGGCCGAAGAGCTGGACGCCGACTGGGCCAAAGTGCGCAGCGTGCACGGCGACGCCAGCCCTGCCTATGTCGACCCCGCCTTTGGCATGCACCTCACCGGTGGCTCCAACGCGCTCAAGAACTCGTACACCCAGTACCGCGAACTCGGTGCCCGCACCCGCGCCATGCTGGTGTCTGCCGCTGCCGCGCAATGGGGCGTGGACGCGTCCACCCTGCGCACCAACGCAGGCTTTGTGGTGGGCCCCGGCGGCAAAAAATTGAGCTACGGCGCGCTGGCCGAGGCCGCCATGCAGCAGCCCGTGCCCGAGAAGGTCACGCTCAAAGACCCCAAGCAGTTCCGCATCATCGGCAAGCCCACGGGGCGGCTCGATGCCCAGGCCAAGTCCAGCGGCCAGCAGGACTACGGCATCGACGTGAAGCTGCCCGGCATGCTCACAGCCGTGGTGGCGCGCCCCCCGGTGTTTGGCGCCAAGCTCAAGTCGCTGGACGACAGCGCCGCCAAGGCCATCAAGGGCGTGAAGGCCGTGCTGCGCGTGCCCACCGACCGTGGCGGCGAAGGCGTGGCCATCATTGCCGAAGGCTACTGGCCCGCCAAGCAGGGGCGCGATGCGCTCAAGGTGGAATGGGACACCGCCAGCGTCGAAAAGCCCGACACCGCCCAACTGCTTACCCAATACCGCAGCCTGGCAAAACAAACGGGCGCCATCGCCATCCCTGGCGACGTGGCCCCGCTGGCCAACGCGCCGCAAAAAATCAGCGCCGAGTTCACCTTTCCGTACCTGGCCCACGCGCCCATGGAGCCGCTGAACTGCACCGTCAAATGGGACGGCGACAAGGCCGAACTGTGGATGGGCACCCAGATGCCCGGCCTGGACGCCATGGCCGCCGCCAAGGTGCTGGGCGTGCAGCCGCAAAACATCAAGGTGCACACGCAGATGGCCGGTGGCGGCTTTGGCCGCCGCGCCATCCCCACCAGCGACTACGTGGTGGAAGCCTGCGGCGTGGCCAAGGCCGCGCGAACCGCAGGCATCACCGCCCCCGTACGCACCCTGTGGAGCCGCGAGGACGACATCAAGGGCGGCTACTACCGCCCCATGCACGTTCACCGCGCCGAAATCGGTTTTGACGCCCAGGGCAACATCCTGGCGTGGGACCACGTCATCGTCGGCCAGTCCATCACCAAGGGCTCGCCGTTCGAGGCCTTCATGGTCAAGAATGGCGTGGACGCCACGGCGGTGGAGGGCATGAAGGAGCCCTACAACATCCCCATGCGCCTGTCGGTGCACCACCCGCAGGTCAACGTGCCCGTGCTGTGGTGGCGCAGCGTGGGCAGCACCCACACCGCCTACGCCATGGAAACCCTGCTGGACGACGTGGCCCGTGCGACAAAGCAAGACCCCGTGGCCTACCGCCTGCGCCTGATGGGCGACAAACACCCCCGCCACAAGGCCGCGCTGCAGCTGGCGGTGGACCGGTCTGGCTACGGCAAAAAGAAGCTCGCCGCAGGCCGCGCCTGGGGCGTGGCGGTGCACGAGTCGTTCAGCTCGGTGGTCGCGTACGTGGTGGAAGCATCCGTGAGCAAAGACGGGACGCCCAAGCTGCATACCGTGACGGCCGGCGTGCACTGCAACCTGGCCGTCAATCCCAAGAGCGTGGAAGCCCAGGTGCAGGGCGGGGCTCTGATGGGCCTGTCCATGTGCCTGCCCGGTGCGGCCATCACCTTGAAGGACGGCGTGGTCGAGCAAAGCAACTTCGGCGACTTCGCCGTGCCCCGCATCACCGATATGCCCCAGGTGGCCGTGCACATCGTGCCAAGCGCCGAGCCGCCTACGGGGATGGGCGAGCCGGGGTTGCCACCGCTGGCACCTGCGTTTGCGAATGCGGTGGCGCGGTTGACGGGGAAACCGCCGCGGGAGTTGCCGTTTAAGGTGGTTTGATCGGGTTGGATGGCATGAAAGCGCCGGGTTTGAAAAAGCCCGGCGCTTTTTTATGGCTCATTCGGTTGCGCCAGTTCGGCGTGCGGGGCATTGCCAGGGCTGTGTTTCGCGAGCGGCTTTTGGCCTGCTTCAAACGGTGGTGAATGTGGTGGGGAGGTCGCTGCAATGCAGCGATACCAGTCATACTTTTTTGGCATGTATCCGACTTGCAAACGCCGCCAAAACCTTTGCTTTGATCGTCAGCAACCAAGAACTCAAAGCTCATTGCAGAAGGATGGACACTGCTTGATGGATTCAGCGACCGACTAGCCGACCACTTTTTTCTGTAACCGCTACAGCTTGATCAACGGTCAATCTGGTCTTATCCGCTGAATCGCCCTCAAGGAATTGGGCACTTGCCCATACTGGCGATCAATCAGCAACAGCTTTTGGGAAGCTCCCTCAAAGCAAATTCCGCAATGCCTCGTGTGCGATCCGCCCTCCATGCTCTTGCACGAAGTGTCCGCCTTCAGCAATCAGCATCGGCGGTGGACATCCGCGGATTTGCAGTCGTAGTCGCTCCATGGCCTCTGGAGTAAAAACCGGGTCTTTACCGCCGATCGCCATCATCGAGCGCCCTCGCCAATGTTCGCGCCAAAAGACGGCGGCTTCACGCGATACTTCAACGCCGTCATCTTCGGGGTGCTCGGGCACCAGATCAGGAAATGCCTGTGTAGCTGCTCGATATTCGAGAGAGGGAAACGGGGCATCGTAGCCAGCACAATCCTCAGCACTCAAATGCGAATTGCTGCGGGCAAATAGGCGCGAGATAGAGAAATCCGGCTTGTTTCGGCACATCGCGCGCCAACTCAAGAAGCCCTCGGGAAGCGGGAACTCAGCCGTGGCAAGGTACGTGTTCATGATCAGCAATCCTGAGTACCGCTCAGTAGCAGCCATTGGCAGCGTCAACCCGAGTAAGCCACCCCAATCCTGCACAACAAGGTGGACACGCTGCAGGTCCATAGCCTCGACGAGTTCCAGGAGCACCTGGCGGTGCCAACCAAAGGTGTGTTGGCGTATGTCGATGGGTTTGTCGCTTTTACCGAAGCCTGGCATATCAGGTGCCAGCACACGATGGCCAGCGCCAATGAACACCGGGATCATGTGCCGGTATAGGTAACTCCACCCCGGATTTCCGTGCAAACACAGCCACGTCACTGGAGCGTCCCGAGGACCTTCATCCAGATAGTGCATCTGCAAACCCCCCAGGGCTGGAAGCACGGTCGTGTAGTTAGAGCGCCAGGGATACCCGGGCAGTTCACGGAAGCATTCATCCGGTGTTCGGAGATGGTTGATAGAGGTCATAGGTTTCCCATTCAAATGGGCTGATGGAACACCGCGTGTCAGCCACCCGCTTTGGCGATGAATTGAAGGATGCGCTGTACTGCGGCGTTCGGATTGACCGGATACCAAATGTGCGGTGCGCCAGGAATCACGAAACGTTCGCTACCCGAAGGCAGGCACTCCATTAATCGGTCATTCGTGACCCGAAAACCGGCAACTGTTTGCTCACCTTCCAAAACCAGCACCGGCATCGGAAGTCTCCCCAGCAACTCACAAGGAGTCGAAGGCAACTGCGGCGCTCTCGCCAGCGCCAACCAACTCTTCTGGTTGTCCAAGAAACGCTGTTTGCGGTCAGCAGCCAATTGGTCCCAGGCCGTGGGCGACCCGTACACGGCGTTTACAAGCCGAACAGTGGCGCCCACCGTGTCACCAGTCTTCATGGGCTCTGCAATGAGTCCGAGGTCGTCAGCCAATTGCTTCGCCTGCCACATTGACCAAAGACGCCAAACCGCAGGGCGTGTGATTGCTGCTTCGCTTGCAGATACCGTCTTGAACAACTCGGGGCGTTGCACTGCGGCTTCGAGCACGACCCGTGCACCATACGAACCACCTACAACGTGAACCGGCCCTGATCCCACGGCTTGCGCGAAAGCGATGAGATCGCGCGCCTGCTCCGGCACCGTGTAGGGCTTGCCATTGCCGAGGTGATCGTTGGGCCAGTGGTAGCGTCGGCTATAGGACACAAATCGGTGATGTTCAGCGATTCCAGCGCGTAAGGGTTCCCACGTTCTCCAGTCGCCCCCTGCACCATGCACAAAAATGACCGGCGTTCCGATTCCTTGTTCTACGTATTGAAGCCGAGTGTCTCCAACATCCATCTCCCGAACAGCTGGCGATACACCCGACGCAACATGCGTAGGTGATGTTTGAGCGTTTGCGCCAATAGCAAAAAGGCTTGCTAGCGTTAGTCCTGCAGCAGTCAGTCTGAGGATGATGCGAGCCGTTTTTGAAGATTGCGTTAACTTGTTCATCGCACCTCCCTCCTGGCTTCACTGATGTAGAGGACGCGTGCCCACATTGCACACAAGCCGATGGAGCCAGTGCAAATCACTGCCACAAGCCATGGAAGTGGCCGCATGCCTAGCTCACGCGCGCGTGGCACCAAAAGCGTCCAAGCAATACCCGCTGCTAACAAAAGATCGAACCAGATTTGATTTCCCCACAGATTACGTGTGTGTTCAGTCCAGAAGCCCATTGGGCCTTCTTGAATGACGGCGGTGATTGAAAAGGTCGCGAATGCGCCTGACAAGATAGCTGGAAACATCCAGGCATTGCGGCGTGGCGCATCATGGCTCACAAGAGATAGTGAGATGGCTAGTGCAGTGATGACGAACGCAGCAGCAGCTGCGATTGCAATGGCGTTAAACATTTGGTATTCCCTTTGTAGAGCCTTGGATGGGTTCTGTGGTTAGCAATCGTGCTAACGCGAGCCGACCAAAATTTCACGGACATTACCGCCGCCACGAACGCTTTCGATCAGCAGGTAGATGCACACGAATGGAGTGCCACCTAACATGGCCATTCCGGCGAGCACGATGCCATTTGGGCTGAAGTGATGGCGCCATGCCACCCACAACGCCAAAAGCACCAACATGAACATGAAGTCCAGGTTGAACTGTCCAGACCAGCCCAACTTTGCGATGTCACCGAAGAACACCGCGAGAAAGCCCATGCCGTGAGTGGAGATGACCACGCCGGTATAGATAGCGATGACAAATAGGACTAATGAAAGAAAGATGCGAAGTAGCTGCATGAGATGAGATTGAGTTGAACAATAGATGTGATCGACGCCAGACGAAATCGAGCGTAGCATTCAGATTGATTCAATTCAATTACCTCAAACGTAATCGCAATGAGCAATATTCAAGGTCTCTCTGCTTCGGCAATGGCGGGTCAAGAAGCGAATTCAGGTGCAAAAACCGACTTGCCGACATTTGGCGACTTACTTAAAAGATGGCGAACCACTCGGCGCTATTCGCAACATCAGCTAGCTGATGAGACACAGGTTTCGCAGCGACACTTGAGCTTCCTGGAATCTGGCCGATCTATGCCGAGCCGCGATATGGTTCTGCACCTCACGCAGATCCTGCAAGTGCCGCTTAGGGGGCGCAACGACCTATTGGTGGCGGCTGGCTATGCCCCCCTTTACCCGGAGCGTGCACTGGGCACGGCCGACATGACGGCCATTCGCCAAGCTTTAGAGACAACATTGAAACATCACGAACCATTTCCAGCGCTGGTGATTGATCGTCAATGGAATGTTGTGATGCACAACGCAGCCGTAGATAAATTGATTGGACTGCTGGGCAATCCCGCCAAGGTTTGGAAGCAGGTTGACCCGTCAGGCGGTCGCAATCTCATGCGTCTCACCCTTCATCCCAAGGGCCTGCAGCCACTGATCGTGGATTGGCCCGGCACCGCCACTGCGATTCTGCGGAGACTGCAAGCTGAGGCTCAAGCGAACCCGAGCAACGATAACTTGGACGCGCTGATTGCTGATCTGCGCGCGCTGCCGGGCTTTCCTCCAATAGATCAGTTCGTTGCAGCGACGCTGCCGATGCAATTGCCGATACTGCCGCTGCAGCTGCACAAGAAAGGCGTAAAGCTGGAATTGTTTTCGATGATTTGCAGCTTCGGGACTGCCTTGGACCTGACTGCCGAAGAACTTCGGCTTGAGCTTCTCTTCCCTTCGGACCCAATCACTGAGCGATTTCTGCGGGCTAGCTAAAGGATTGCTGCGACAACGCTCACGTCACAACAGAGTTGACTCCGGATTGACGATGTCGAGAGCATGAAGTTTTGATTGGCTGGTCGTGCCCCGGGACCGCATGAGCCGGGTGCTTCAAGACCTCGCCGGTACCTGCTGCGTGTGGACATCAGGCAAATCGATGCACTACCGATTTTTTTAGATTACAGAGATGATTTTGACGATCAGGGCCCGTTAAGAGCAGTCACCAATGGTCGGTGTCACGCCGTATGCTTGGCGGCGCTCAATCCTTGAGGCCCACCCGGAGAATGCCCAGCTTTTTGGCATACGAGTCCCTGCGCTTTGCAGCCTTTGCAGCTGTTTCGGTGGCGGCTTGGATGGCCTTGGGGCCTTTATTTGCCGCAGCTTTGATTAGTCCGAATTTGTGGGCGGCATCTGCTTCGGCCCGCTTGAATGTGGCAATGAGTTCAGCATGTGCAACGGTTGGGTCCACGTCGGCTCCTTGATCCATCAGCGCCTTCACGCTTCAATTTTGACGTTGGCGCGAAGCAAGGCAGTTCTCAAATCACGTGTAGCGGGTTTGGCTACATCCACTTTTTGCACCGCCAAGTCGAACGAAGAGCCGGATTTGATGCTGGTGGGAAATATTTTTTTGGCGGGCAGCTTGGCGGGGTAGGTGCCGTTGCCCGGACACATGCGAACGGAAAACCCGAATTCGTCGAGCAGGCCTTTCGCATACAGCTCCGCCAATTGGTGAAACGATACGTAGGTGGAGCGTTTCGCGTCTTTCAGTCCGGGCTGGCTGACGTTGCGAACGAGCTCGAATTTGCCCAACGAATCGCGCTGTGTATCGGTGAATGGATGCAGCACGAAGGTCTGGCGAACGCCATCCTTTTTGTGCACCAAAGTGTGCTCGACGGCTATATCGGTTAGCAGCATATTTTTCTATCTCCGCGACTTGCAGTTTGCACGGCCACATCAGCCAGCGCGCCACCCAAAGTCGCAGATTTTGGGTGCTCGATGCGGGCAAAAATCGCCCGAAGGGCGAGGACTTTACCTGACGGGTCGGCCAGGGCCGCCGCCCATCGCGCGGCAAACAGACCGCTTCGGGTCCAAGAACCTGTTCAAGATCTTTTCGGGGTCGCACAAGTGCCTTGCCGGGATGGGATGCCA